>NZ_JBFWMI010000028.1:0-32472 GCF_050251695.1 Macellibacteroides sp. | reverse complement strand
CTGAGAGTGCTGTAAGAATACAAATATTTAGTGCCATTACAGCATATTGCATGGTAGCAATTGTGGAACATGATCTTCAACTCAATAGAAGCAACTACGAAGTGTTGAGAATATTGAGTGCATCGCTTCTGGATAAGACTCCAATTAAGGACCTCTTT
Source organism: Macellibacteroides sp. (assembly GCF_050251695.1). Classification (NCBI taxonomy): domain Bacteria; kingdom Pseudomonadati; phylum Bacteroidota; class Bacteroidia; order Bacteroidales; family Porphyromonadaceae; genus Macellibacteroides; species Macellibacteroides sp. The sequence goes on along the minus strand of NZ_JBFWMI010000028.1, from coordinate 32,314 downwards.
ACAAAAGAGCCTGTTGATGTGATTAATGATGGACAATTAAGTCTTAATTTTTTTTAGTGGACACTAGTGATAGGAATTTATAAATGCAAAAATATTATATGCAGATTTATTCATCATCTCAAATCGCGAAATAAAGGCCTCAGATTGCGAATAATATCTGGTTGATAATGTTTTTCTATATGTAAGAAGTGTTTTGAAAAATAATTAGGTTAAATTTGAAGCCTTAATTCCTGATTGAAATGAATAAAAATGTTATTTTATTACTCTTTACGCTTCTTTTTTCATTACCCATCCGTGCCGAGGTAAAACCAGATTCAACCTCGATTAAAATATTACTTACCGGTGCTTCTTTTGCTGATAAAGGCAATACCTGGTTTGAAATGGGTTGCGAACAATTAGGCGCTATCCCGTTGAACCGGGCAAAAGGGGGAGAGGCCATAGCCAATACGGCCAACAAAATGCATGAGGGTGTTTTGTATACAAAAGAAGAACTGGAGGAGATAGACGCTTTTGTGATTATGCAGGTACATAACAGAGATGTGTACGAAGATTCGCAGATAAAGCCGGCCTATACCGATTATCAGATGCCTATCGATCGTTCCAACTATGCGGTAGCCTACGATTATGTGATAAAGCGTTACCTGTCTGATTGCTATAATCTTAAATTCGACAAGAATTCGCGTTATTACGGATCGCTAACAGGCAAGCCTGCGTTGGTTGTATTGTGTACCGACTGGCACGATGCCCGTACCCTGTACAACGAATCTGTACGCAAACTGGCTGCCAAATGGGGATTCCCTTTGGTGGAATTTGATAAGTATGTGGGTTTTTCGAAGAATCAGCTTCATCCGGTTACCGGAGCGCAGACCAGTCTTATCTATTCTACAGATAAACAAGTGATTGATGGTGTTACCTACGGATGGCATCCTTTGCGCGGAAGGCATCAGCCGGTCCAACAGCGTATGGCAGCTGTTTTTGCCGATCTTATGCATAAACTACTGTTAGTTAAATAATCTGGCCACAGTGTTGATTGTTCAACAACAGGAAAAACAATAAGTCAGCATCCAGCCTGGATTACCGCTGTATGGTGAGTAATTGAGGGTTATTGCTTACAAGACCGTTTCTCCACTAAGGCATAGGAGCGGGATTAAATACAAGGAAAAGGGCCCTTTCATACGTGAAAGCGCCCTTTTTTTGCAATCATACTACTTTGACAGACAAGGCTCGGTACTTTTGAGGAGCAAATATACCAGGTTTGAAGTTGAAAGATATATCTTTTGGATGCAGAATAAGCTGGTTTTGTCTCAGAAGTCCCTTGTTTGCTCGCTGTAAATACGCTTTCTTCTCATTTATTCTCCCAGTATACTTTTTAAATGATCGTTTTTTTATTTACAAAACGTTGGTAAAACCACGGAAAGGCAAACGCGGAAATTGAGAGGTAAGCAGTAAATCGGTTTATCAAAAATAAATTGTTCCCATTAGGGAGAGTTGAACAATAAACCGATTATCTTCAACTTGTCGAGAATGCCCCCGGTACAGCTTTCCGTAGCTGTAGCCAGCTGTAGCTTATCCATACAAAGTTGTTTTGCCATTTTGTTATTTTGTCTTTTCGACAAACAGACCTGCAATGCTGCGACCTGCACTAATTAATTTGCACTTCAGGTACACAGGTTCACGCTTTTTTGTATAATATTGTGGCCATTCCGTCGTTTGTTAAGTATTGAAAAGAAATACCATGAGCAGCATTTACGATTCCCGTCAGCGTCTTAAATATATTTTTATCGTTACAGCCGTACTGATTGCCATCGCTTCGGTGGTGGTATCCGATTCTCTTATTAAGAATCTTGCCAACGAAGAACGCCAGAAAATTGAGGTCTGGGCAGAGGCAACGCGGGTTATGACCAACGAGAATCCGAGTCTGGATATGAATCTTATTTTGAAAATTATCCAGGGAAATACCTCCATTCCGGTTGTGCTGTGCGACGAACAAGACCGGGTTTTATCCTACAATAATATACAGGTTCCGGAAAATGAGCCGGAAACTTACCTGAAAGAGGTGGTAAAAAAGTTAAAACATAAGAACGACCCCATTGTGGTTGATATGGAAGACGGAACCTATCAGTATATCTATTACGACGACTCCATTATCCTGAAAAGACTGCTTATCTATCCGTATGCCCAGCTTACCGTTGTGTTTATATTTATCCTGATTGCCTTCCTGGCATTGGCCAGCACGAAGAAAGCCGAACAGAACAAGGTGTGGGTGGGGTTATCAAAGGAAACGGCCCATCAACTGGGTACACCTATCTCGTCGCTTATTGCCTGGATAGAATACCTTAAGTCGAAAGAAATCGACGCATCCTATTTAAATGAGATGGAAAAAGATGTAAAGCGGCTCGAGACCATTGCCGACCGTTTTTCAAAAATAGGCTCCGATCCTAAACCAGAAGCTGTTGATATCTGTCTGTCCTTACAGCAGGCGCTGGACTATATGAATACACGCATCTCCCAAAAAGTAAAAATTGAAACCCAATTTCCGGCATCTCCTGTTCTGGTTCTTATGAACGAATCGCTGTTTGCCTGGGTGGTCGAAAACCTTACCAAGAATGCTGTGGACGCCATGGAAGGGCAGGGCGAGATCGTTTTCAGGGTGGAAGACCGTAAAACAAATGTAAGGATAGATATTACCGATACAGGAAAAGGGATTCCAAAGTCCAAATTCAAAACCGTCTTCAATCCCGGCTACACAACCAAACAGAGGGGATGGGGCCTGGGCCTGTCGTTAGTTAAAAGAATTGTTGAATCTTACCACGGCGGAAAGATTTATGTGAAAAGTTCCGAACCCGGTAAAGGCACCACTTTCCGCATAGAATTAAGGAAGTTCAAAGCTTAAATAAGACCTATATAAAAAATAATAAGAATAGGTGTTGCATATATGTTTAGTTTTTTCGTACCTTTGCAAGGTTTTTACACTAAAAGGCTTTGGGAAAATTTGATTTATATAAAGTAGAATTAAAGAACCTCTCCCCGGGAGTACATGAATACGAGTACTTTCTGGAGAATAAGTTTTTTGTGGACATTGACGGAGACGAAGTCCAGAAGGGCAAAGTGAAGGTAAACCTCACGGTGAAACGTACGTCGATGGTGTTTGATATGAACTTTCAGCTGGAGGGTATTGTTTATGTTCCGTGCGACAGATGTCTGGACGACATGGAACTCCCCGTTAGCACTCAGAACAAGCTTGTCGTTAAGTTTGGAAAAGAATATGCCGAAGAAAGCGAAGAGATCGTAATTATTCCTGAAGAGGAAGGCGAAATCAACCTGGCATGGTTTATTTATGAATTCATTGCCCTGGCAATTCCGATGAAACATATACATGCTCCCGGAAAATGTAATAAGGCGATGTCTTCTAAACTTAAAAAACACACAGCCAGAAGAGCTGATGATGAAGACGAGTTTGACGAAGAAGCGGCAGATGATATCGTTGTTGACGACGATGCAGCCGATATGCCTTCGGATCCGCGCTGGGATGCACTGAAAGGATTGGTAGAGAATGATAACAATTAAATAAACTAAAAATGGCACATCCTAAAAGAAGACAATCGAAAACAAGAACAGCCAAGAGAAGAACTCACGACAAGGCTGTTACTCCTACAATGGCTATTTGCCCTAACTGTGGCGCATGGCATATTTACCATACTGTATGCGGCGAATGCGGATACTACAGAGGTAAATTAGCTATCGAAAAAGAAGCTGCAGTATAAGGTTCGTCAAATCCGAGAGATTTGGATGACCAAAAGAAATAGCCCTAAAAACACTTTTAGGGCTTTTTTTTAATTTTGAGACATTTGTCTCTGCATATTATTTAGTTATGGATAAAATCAATGCGGTAATAACAGGAATCGGGGGATTTGTACCAGAAGATGTGTTGACTAACAGCGATATTTCAAAGATGGTCGACACAAGTGAAGAGTGGATAATGACCCGTGTCGGGATTAAAGAACGCCGAATTCTCCGTGGCGAAGGTTTAGGTACTTCCTATATGGGAATACAGGCAGTTAATCAACTGTTTAAAAAAACCGGCGTAAAACCGGAAGAGATCGAGGTGTTGCTTTGCGCTACCACTACTCCTGATTATCATTTTCCAACTTCTGCTTCAATCATTGCTTACAATACCGGTTGTAACAATGCCTTTACATTTGATGTACAAGGAGCATGCGCCGGATTTTTATATGCCCTGGAAACCGGATCGAATTACATTCGTTCGGGAAGGTATAAAAAGGTATTGATTGTTGCTGGTGATAACATGACATCCATTACGGATTATACAGATCGTACCACCTGTCCTTTGTTTGGTGATGCCTGCGGAGCAGTGCTGCTTGAACCTACAACGGAAGATTTCGGTGTGATCGATACAATCCTGAAGACCGATGGTGTTGGATTACCGCACTTGCAGATGAAGGCCGGTGGTTCTGCCTATCCAGCCACGCATGAGACAATAGACAATCACCAGCACTACGTTTACCAGGAAGGTAAGGTTGTGTTTAAATATGCTGTTTCTTACATGGCGGATGCTTCGGCCGAAATTATGGAGAGAAACAGTCTAACAAATGAAGATGTGGATTGGTTTGTACCTCATCAGGCGAACCTGCGCATCATTGATGCCGCAGCCAAGCGAATGGAGCTGCCAATCGAAAAGGTAATGATTAATATAGAAAAATATGGTAATACGAGTGCCGGTACCATTCCAATTTGTTTATGGGAATGGGAAGACAAGCTGAAGAAGGGGGATAACATAATCCTTGCTGCTTTCGGTGCAGGCTTCACCTGGGGCTCGATCTACCTCAAATGGGGATATGATGGAAAAAAAGCATAAATCTGGTTTCGTAAATATCGTTGGTAACCCAAATGTGGGTAAGTCCACATTAATGAATATTCTGGTGGGCGAGCGTGTGTCTATCATTACGTCTAAAGCGCAGACTACACGTCACCGTATCCTGGGAATCGTTAATACCGACGATATGCAGATTGTATATTCGGACACGCCCGGCGTGCTAACTCCCAATTACAAGCTGCAGGAATCTATGCTTAACTTTTCAAATTCAGCCCTTGGGGATGCCGATGTATTATTGTATGTAACGGACGTCGTTGAGACGGTAGACAAAAATGAAGCGTTCCTTCAGAAGGTTCAGAATATAGACTGTCCGGTTCTGTTGATTATTAATAAGATTGATCTTAGCAACCAGGCCGACCTGGAAAAGATGGTTGCTCTCTGGAAAGAACTTCTTCCAAAGGCAGAAATAATTCCTGTATCGGCTCAGTCAAAGTTTAACGTTGACTATATCAAACGCCGTATCGAGGATTTGATGCCTGAATCTCCTCCTTATTTTGAAAAAGATGCGCTTACAGATAAGCCTGCGCGTTTCTTTGTAACGGAAATCATACGAGAAAAGATCCTTCTCTACTATCAGAAAGAGATTCCCTATGCCTGCGAAGTGGTGGTGGAGCTCTTTAAAGAAGAGGCGGAGCTGATTCATATCAAGTCGTTGATTATCGTAGAACGCGATTCGCAGAAGGGAATTATCATTGGTCATCAGGGCCAGGCGCTAAAGAAGGTGGGTGCGATGGCCAGAAAAGACATCGAACGCTTTTTTGGTAAGAAGGTTTTTCTGGAAATGTTCGTTAAAGTGGAAAAGGATTGGAGAAACCGTGATAACTTGTTGCGAAACTTTGGTTATCAGCTGGATTAATAACAGCACACAGAAAGGAAAAATTTATGGGAAATATAGTAGCAATTGTTGGGAGACCCAACGTAGGAAAGTCCACCTTGTTTAATCGTTTGACGCAGACCCGTCAGGCTATTGTAGACGACGAGGCCGGAACTACCCGCGACCGTAATTACGGTAAGGTAGAGTGGACAGGAAAGAAGTTTTCGCTGATTGATACCGGCGGATGGGTAGTTAATTCAGATGATATTTTTGAGGAAGAGATAAATAAACAGGTTCATATAGCGATTGAAGAGGCGGATGTGATTCTATTTGTGGTAGACGTACTGAACGGCATCACAGATTTGGATACGCAAGTGGCTCAAATTCTTCGTCGCTCGAAGAAACCGTTGGTTTTAGTGGCAAACAAGGCCGACAACTTCGATCTGCATTATTCGGCAGCCGAGTTTTATGCTTTCGGATTAGGCGATCCTTTTTGTGTTTCAGCGATAAACGGCTCGGGTAGCGGTGATTTGCTGGATGCCATTATTGCCAAGTTCAAGGAGGAGAAAGAGGAAGAGGTGTTGGAGGAATTGCCGCGTATTGCTGTAATTGGTCGTCCTAATGCCGGTAAATCTTCTTTGATCAACGCTTTTATCGGCGAAGACCGTCACATTGTAACGGATATTGCGGGTACTACGCGCGATTCAATTTTTACCAAATACAATAAGTTTGGATTGAACTTTTACCTTGTGGATACCGCCGGTATACGTAAGAAGGGTAAAGTGAACGAAGATCTTGAGTATTATTCGGTGATTCGTTCCATCAAGGCGATTGAAAATTCGGATGTATGTATTCTTATGCTGGATGCAACCCGGGGGATTGAAAGTCAGGATCTCAATATTTTCTCCCTTGTACAGAAAAACAGTAAAGGGTTGGTGGTATGTGTTAACAAGTGGGACTTGGTTGAAGATAAAAGTCAGAAGGCCATTGATACCTATCTGCAGGCTATCCGTAACCGGTTAGCTCCGTTTACCGATTTCCCAATCCTGTTTATTTCGGCGCAGACCAAGCAACGTATTTTAAAGGTGTTGGAAACGGCAAAAGAGGTGTACGACAATCGTCATACACGTATCTCTACAGCAAAACTGAATGAGTTGATGCTGCCTCTGATTGAAAATTATCCTCCTCCTGCATGGAAAGGTAAATATATCAAGATCAAGTATGTTACTCAATTGCCTAATGTACATACGCCCTCGTTTGTTTTCTTTGCGAACCTGCCTCAATGGGTGAAAGAGCCTTACAAGCGTTTCCTTGAGAATAAGATCCGCGAGAACTTTAATTTTACGGGAACACCCATCAATATTTTTATCCGCGAGAAATAAGAAAACAATACGGTATATGCCGGTTGTTTATACATAAAAAAGAAGGGCGCTGCCAGTAATGGAGCGCCCTTCTTTTTGTGTCTAGTTTGTTGTTTGTTATCCTTCGTTGTTGAACATCTCGTTTTCTTTAACCTTCTTGAACAGGTCTGAAGCAAATACAAAGTCATTTAGTGCTTTGTTGGTAGAGTTTATAACCTGGTCCTTATTGCCTTCCCATTCTTTTACACCCTCTTTGATAAAAATAATATTGTCGCCAATATTCATTACAGAGTTCATATCGTGGGTATTGATAACCGTAGTCATCTTATATTCGATCGTGATGCTGTGGATCAGATCGTCTATGAGCAACGAGGTCTTAGGGTCAAGACCCGAATTAGGCTCATCACAAAAAAGATATTTGGGTTTCAATGCAATGGCGCGTGCGATGGCGGCCCGCTTCATCATCCCCCCACTTATCTCGGAAGGAAAGAGGTTTCCTGCTTCTGTAAGGTTTACACGATCCAGACAGAATTGAGCTCTTGCAAGCTTCTCTTTCTTGGAGTCTTTGGAGAACATTTCGAGGGGAAACATTACATTTTCCAATACAGTCATACTGTCGAACAGAGCAGAACCCTGGAAAAGCATTCCCATTTCACGACGCACATCGTGGAGTTCCTTTTTATTCATGCATGTAAAATCCCGGTTGTCGTATAATATTTGTCCGGAATCCGGCTTTATCAGTCCGATGATACTTTTTATCATCACCGTCTTGCCCGATCCGCTACGGCCAATAATCAGATTGGTTTTACCGGTTTCAAAAACGGCACTGATGTTGTTCAGTACAGTTCTTCCTTCAAATGACTTTATAATGTTTTTTACTTCAATCATAACTACGTAAGCATTAGTTGTGTCATAATAACGTCTGCCATCAGGATCATGATACTACTCATAACCACCGCATTTGTACTCGCCTTACCCACATCAAGAGCTCCTCCTTTTACATTGTAGCCAAAATAAGCAGCGATGGACGATATAATAAATGCATACACAACCGATTTAATAATGGAGTAGGTAACATAGTACGAGTTAAACCAATACTGCAAACCGTATTCGAAGGCGCTGGTGGGCAGCGACGGGGTAACCATACTGGCAAGATATCCACCTACAATACCTGTAAACATACTGAAAATTACAAGTACCGGAATAAATATCATTAATCCTACCATTTTAGGCAAGATCAGAAAGTTGGCAGAGTTCACACCCATTATCTCCATTGCATCAATCTGCTCGGTTACCCTCATGGTGCCTATCTCTGAAGCAATGTTACTTCCGATTTTCCCGGCCAGGATCAAACACATAATTGACGAAGAAAATTCAAGTAATATAATTTCACGGGTGGTGTATCCGATGGTGAACTTAGGAATCAACGGCGAGCTGATGTTCAAAGAGATCTGAATCGCTATAACGGTACCGATAAATATGGAAATGATAATAACAATCCAAATGGAATCTACACCTAATTTGTATATCTCCTTTATTAATTGTTTGAAAAACATATTCCATCTGTCAGGTAAAGAAATAGCTTTAGTCATCAGTAGCGTATATTCCCCTAGTCTGTGTAATGCTTTATTCATTCGATATAATACTATTATTATGATGCAAAGATAGCGGAAAATCTCAGAAGGCTTGTAATAATTTAATTATTTCCGTTACTTTGCATCAAATCTAAGGTTATGGCAGACGAGCAGCAGATGGTTCTCAGAACAGAGGATCTGGTAAAGAAATACAGAACGAGAACGGTTGTTAATCATGTTTCAATCAACGTGAAGCAGGGTGAGATTGTAGGATTGCTTGGCCCTAACGGTGCCGGCAAGACGACTACATTCTATATGACTGTAGGCCTTGTAACACCCAATGAAGGCAAAATATTTCTGAATGACAAAGAGATTACAAACTTCCCGGTTTACATGCGTGCCCGCCATGGAATAGGCTATCTGGCCCAGGAGGCTTCCATATTCAGGAAGATGACTGTGGAGGATAATATCCGTGCAGTATTGGAAATGACGGATACAGACGCTGCTTACCAGAAAGAAAAGCTGGAAAGCCTGCTTACCGAATTCGGTCTTCATAAAGTTCGTAAAAACCTGGGTGATCAACTCTCCGGGGGCGAAAGGCGCAGGGCCGAAATTGCACGCTGCCTGGCTATCAATCCCAAATTTATAATGCTGGATGAACCCTTTGCCGGAGTCGATCCAATTGCCGTTCAGGATATCCAGAGTATTGTTGCCAAGTTGAAACACAAGAATATCGGTATTCTGATTACTGACCACAACGTTTACGAGACCCTAAGTATAACAGACCGTGCCTACCTGCTTTTTGAAGGTAAAGTATTGTTTCAGGGAACTGCCGAGCAGCTTGCGGAAAATGAAATTGTGAGAGAAAAATATTTAGGGAAAGATTTTCAGCTTCGCAAGAAAAACCTCTGATTATCTCCCTCCGTCAAAGTCTTTTTCAGGGAGGTGCTGCAGAAGAAAAACAGTAGAAGGAATCCCAATGCCATCGCTGCGAACGGAAGTAAATTCTCTGGAGAAACATTTCCGGTTATATATTCGTTTTCAGAAAGTCGGGGATTCGTCAGGCTTACTACTCCAAGAAAGTTATTGGTGAAGTGTGCGATTACCGGTATCCAGATATTGTTTCCCCAAAGCAGCATATAACCAAAATAGGCCCCAAGCAACATCCTTGGAATGAATCCGTAGAATTGTAAATGGAACAAACTGAATATTATGGCGGTGAGCCAGATGATAAGATGCTGATTGGCGGTCGACTTCTCCAAAATACGGCGAAGAGCTCCTCTGAACAGAAATTCTTCGGTGATGGCGGCTACTACGGCTACAACAAAAAGGTTTTGTATCAATGTCGATATTCCATCGCCCGAGAGCATGAGGGTGGTAAGTCTTTCGGCCTCCTCCTCTTTTTGTAACATCCATGATTCGACAGGATCCAGAAATCCGGGTAGCTGTATCATCTTATTTAATACCCCCGTTAGGCTGATGAAGGGAGAAATGAGGAACATACTTCCAACAGTTAAGAGTATGGCTTTTAATCCGGGAAGCCTGGTTATGAATAAATAGCTGCTCATTCTTTTGCTGCAGAAGAAGGCCATCAATAAGGCGGGCAGAAGGAATGTTCCCAATGCGGAGATAAACTGGATAATCCGAAGCATTTCCGGATTCTCCATTGGGTTGACTGCATTACCCTTCAGCATCGAAAGCATGCCTAATCCAAGGAAGGATGACAGAAGTCCGCCCAACAAGATCAGAAATAAAAGTAGCAGTAACTGAAAAAAAGCCGGTTTTCCGGCAAATACTCCTCGCATAACCATCGGTTTGTAAATAAAAAAAACTTCTGCCAAAGATAGACAGAAGTTTTTTAATTCTTCAGAAGATTCTAATTACATTTTTGGTCTGGCTTCTTTAACTACCATCTGGCGACCTTCATATTCAGCTTCATTCAATTCTTCAATAGCTCTTTTTCCCTCAGCATCATTCGGCATTTCTACAAATGCGAAACCTTTGGATTTACCTGTTTCACGGTCAATGATGATCTTTACAGAATCAACAACACCGTATTCTTCCATTACTTGTTTTAAATCTTCTTCCCGAACACGATAGTTCAGGTTACCAATGTAAATGTTCATAAAAATAGAAATAATTAAATAAGAAATAATTTTTTATATGAAAGTCGGAACCGGAATTCTGTAACAACAATGGTAGATAAATCCACAAGAAATGAAGAAATAAAAACAATGTTATGTAGGTTCAAGGTTTATCCCCTTTCACAATGCAAAGGAAGCCAATTATTTGAGATTAGCAAATCTTTTAGTCATAAATTTAGATAGGCTGCTAATCGGTTGGTTTTGCCCCTTCTGAGTCATTTCGGAAGCATAACGGGCAAAAACAGAATGTATTAGATAGTATTGACTGCTATTTTTGATTGGTTACGAACAATTTAAAGCTACAATTTGCGAGATTAAAAGAATAGGATTAATTTTGCACCCTAAAATCCGATACGAATATTAATTAAATAAATCATTCAGAATGAACGTTTCGCTTAAAAACATTGATGCCGTAAGCGGTATTGTTAAAGTAGAGATTGTGAAAGCCGACTATGCCGAAAAGGTAGAGAAAGGGCTGCGTAACTTCCGCCAAAAAGCAAATGTGCCGGGATTCCGTAAGGGTATGGTGCCAATGGGTATGGTAAAAAAAATGTATGGTAAATCGGTGTTGGCTGAAGAGGTGAACAAATTGGTTTCAGAAGGTCTTTTTGGATATATCCGCGAGAATGAGCTAAATATTTTAGGCGAACCTCTTCCAAACGAATCAGAACAAAAAGAAATCAATTTTGATACACAGGAAGATTTCGAATTCTGTTTTGATGTTGCTATCGCTCCTGAAATCAATGTTTCGTTAGGTAAGGAAGATACTCTTCCCTATTTCTCGATTGCAGTAAGCGACGATATGGTTGAAAAGCAGATCGCTTCATACCGTGCAAACTTTGGTAATTATGACCAGGTTGAAGAGGTTGAAGAAAAGGATATGATTAAAGGAACCGTTGCAGAACTGGAAAATGGCGAGATAAAAGCTGGTGGCCTGGTTGTTGAGAATGCAGTTATCATGCCTTTGTACGTAAAGGATGCTGAAGAAAAGGCAAAATTTATGGGAGCCAAGGTTAATTCGGTTGTAGTATTTAATCCTTCTAAAGCTTATGAAGGTGCCGAAGCCGAAATTGCTGCATTCCTGAAAGTAGAAAAAGACCAGGTTGCTACCTACACCGGAGATTTCAGTTTTGAAATTAATGAAATTACCCGTCATAAAGAAGCCGAGCTGAACGAAGAGCTGTTTACGCGCGTATTTGGTGAAGGTGTTGTTTCTACTGCAGAAGAATTCACTGCAAAGATCAAAGAATCGTTGGCAGAACAATTCGCTCCTGAAAGCGATTTTAAATTCTTGTCGGATGCAAAAGATCTTTTAGTAGCAAAAGCTGGCGACCTTCCTTTTGCCGAAGGTATACTGAAACGCTTTATGCTTGCTCAGGATGAGAAAAGAACAGCAGAGTCTATCGATGAAGATTTTCCTAAAGTAATTGAAGATCTTAAATTCCACCTTATTAAAGAGAAGTTGGTTAAGGAAAATAATCTGAAGGTAGAAGAAGCTGATATCACTGCATTTGGAAAACGTGTTGCAAAAGCTCAGTTTGCTCAGTATGGAATGATTTCTGTTCCAGAAGATGTATTGGAAAACTATGCTAAGGATATGTTGAAAAACAAGGAAACATTGCGTAATGTAGTTGACCGTGCTGTTGAAGAAAAGCTGTCTTCATGGTTAAAAGAGCAGGTGACATTAGACGTGAAAGAGGTCTCTGCCGAAGAATTTGGTAAGATTGTTGAGTAATACTCGCTTTTAATATACGGCTAACATGCTGTTAGCTAGCGAGAAGGGGTTTCTCTCTGAAAAAATATCTTTACGGGTACAAAATAAGTTGTTTCATTCAGAAATTTATTTATAACTTTGTTTATCTGTAAAGGAAAGAGAGGAATCCCTTTCTTGTGCCTTAACTGCGTAATAACATAATATACAATATGGAAGATTTTAGAAAGTATGCAACGAAACATTTGCGGATGAATGGATCAGCGCTGGATAGCTATATGAACATCAGCAGTAGTTACATTTCACCAACAATCATTGAGGAACGTCAGCTAAACGTAGCCCAGATGGATGTGTTTTCACGATTAATGATGGATCGCATTATTTTTCTTGGTACGCAGATTGATGATTACACTGCCAATGTAATTCAGGCGCAGTTGCTGTATCTTGACTCAAGTGATCCTGGAAAAGATATATCTATTTATATTAATTCTCCCGGAGGTTCGGTATATGCCGGTTACGGTATTTACGATACTATGCAATTTATCAGTAGCAACGTTTCTACAATTTGTACTGGAATCGCAGCTTCCATGGCATCCGTATTATTGGTGGCAGGAACAAAGGGAAAGCGTTTTGCCTTAAAGCACTCCAGGGTGATGATTCACCAGCCGTTGGGAGGAACTCAGGGCCAGGCATCAGATATCGAAATTGCTGCGCGCGAAATTATCAAGGTGAAAAAAGAATTATACACCATTATTTCCAACCATTCTGGTAAGCCTTTTGAAGAGGTTGAAAAAGACAGCGACCGTGATTACTGGATGACTTCCGAAGAGGCTAAGGCATACGGTATGATTGACGATGTGCTGGTACGTAAATAATTAATTTGAAGAAAGATTTTATGGCCAAATCAGGCGACATATGTACTTTTTGTGGGAAGAGCAGAAAAGATGCTAATTTATTAATCACAGGTATTTCCGGGGCTATTTGCGATGACTGTGCAAAACAGGCTTACGAAATAGTTACGGAAGAGAGCCGTACTGCCGGGAAGTCCACATTCGGACTTTCTCAGAAAGACCTTCCCAAACCTCAGGATATTAAGGCTTTCCTTGATCAATATATAATAGGTCAGCAGGACGCCAAAAGATATTTGTCTGTTTCCGTTTACAATCATTACAAACGATTGCTTCAGAAGGTGACTTCGGATGATGTGGAAATCGAAAAATCGAATATCATAATGGTCGGCGCAACAGGTACCGGCAAGACTTTACTGGCCAGGACTATAGCTAAACTACTCCATGTCCCATTCGCGATTGTGGATGCGACTGTGTTGACCGAGGCTGGTTACGTGGGTGAAGATATTGAAAGTATCCTTACCCGTTTATTGCAGGCTGCCGATTATAATGTTGAAGCAGCTCAGCGCGGGATTGTTTTTATTGATGAGATCGACAAGATTGCCCGAAAAGGAGATAATCCTTCCATAACCAGAGATGTTAGTGGTGAGGGAGTTCAGCAAGGATTGCTTAAGCTGCTTGAAGGATCAATTGTAAACGTGCCGCCTCAAGGTGGTCGTAAGCATCCTGACCAAAAGATGATTGCGGTTGATACCAAGAATATCCTTTTTATTTGCGGTGGAGCTTTTGACGGGATCGAGAAAAAAATCGCCCAACGTCTTAATACCCGCGTGGTAGGATATGCAGCAAGCAAAGAGGTGGATCTGGTAGACAAACATAATTTGTTGAAGTATATCACGCCCACAGATCTTAAATCCTTTGGTTTGATTCCTGAAATAATAGGTCGTTTGCCCATTCTTACTTATTTGAATCCGTTGGATCGGGAAACGCTTCGCAATATCCTTACAGAGCCCAAAAATTCGATTGTGAAACAATATATCAAGCTTTTCAAAATGGACGGCGTCGACTTGTCCTTCGATGAGAACGTGTACGAATATATTGTGGATAAGGCCCTCGAATTTAAACTGGGTGCCCGTGGATTGAGGTCGATTGTAGAAGCTGTAATGATGGATGCAATGTATACCATGCCATCAAAAGAGGAGAAAGAGCTCCATGTTACCTTGGATTATGCGGTTGAAAAGTTTGAAAAATCTGATGTAAATCGTTTGAAGATTGCTTAAAATAAGTGATTTAATAATATAAATGTTGTATGGCAAAGAAAGACAGCTTGACTGAGGAGCTAAAAAAGCATTTTGGTTTCGATACTTTTAAAGGGAATCAAAAAGCTATAATAGAAAATGTATTGTCTGGAAATGATACATTTGTGCTTATGCCAACCGGAGGGGGGAAATCTTTATGTTATCAGCTACCTTCATTATTGATGGAGGGAACTGCTATTGTAATTTCTCCTCTTATTGCATTGATGAAGAACCAGGTGGATGCCATGCGTAACTTCAGTGAAGAAGATGGAGTGGCTCACTTTATAAATTCTTCACTTAATAAGACGGCTATTGATCAGGTTAAGGAGGATATCACTTCCGGACGAACTAAGTTATTGTATGTAGCTCCGGAATCGCTAACTAAGGAAGAGAATGTAGACTTTCTCCGTCAGTGTAATATTTCATTTTATGCTGTAGACGAAGCGCATTGTATTTCTGAGTGGGGACATGATTTCCGTCCGGAGTACCGTCGGATCAGGCCTATTATCAATGAGATCGGTAAAAGGCCGCTTATAGCTCTTACAGCCACAGCAACCCCAAAAGTACAGCATGATATTCAGAAGAATTTAGGGATGATTGATGCCACGGTGTTTAAATCATCGTTCAACCGAACTAATCTGTATTATGAAATAAGACCCAAAAACGCGAATGTAGATAGAGAGATTATTAAGTATATTAAATCGCAGGAAGGCAAATCGGGGATTATTTATTGTTTAAGCCGTAAGAAGGTTGAAGAATTCACAGATATTTTAAAAGCTAACGGAATTAATGCGCTGGCTTACCACGCAGGAATGGATTCTCAGCAAAGGACTGAAAACCAGGATGCATTTCTGATGGAAAAGGTAGATGTGATTGTAGCCACCATTGCTTTTGGGATGGGGATCGATAAACCGGATGTTCGTTATGTGATTCATTACGATATTCCAAAAAGTCTGGAAGGCTACTATCAGGAGACTGGTCGTGCAGGTCGTGATGGCGGAGAAGGGCAATGCATTGCTTTCTATGCCTACAAAGACTTGCAGAAACTAGAAAAATTTATGCAGGGAAAACCTGTGGCAGAACAGGAAATAGGTAAACAGCTGTTGCTCGAAACAGCTGCTTATGCAGAAACTTCCGTTTGCCGCAGAAAGGTTTTACTGCATTATTTCGGTGAAGAATATCTCGAAGATAATTGTGCTTGTTGCGATAACTGTTTGAATCCGAAAAAACAAGTGGAAGCGAAAGAGTTGTTGACAGCCGTACTCGAAGTTGTGAGTACTTTAAAAGAAAAATTCAAGGTAGACTATGTTGTGAATATGCTGGTAGGTAAGGAAACCTCCGAAATTCAATCATATAAACATCACGAACTGGAGATATTTGGCTCTGGACAGGATGAAGATGAGAAGACATGGAATGCCGTAATCAGACAAGCTTTGATTGCTGGTTATCTGACAAAGGATATTGAAAATTACGGGTTACTGAAGATCTCCAAAAAAGGGAAGGATTTCATGGATAAACCTGTTTCATTTAAAATTACTGAAGATAACGAGTTTGACGAAGAGGATGAAGAGGTGCCGGTTAGAGGCGGTGCTTCGTGTGCCGTTGACCCGGTTTTGTATTCCATGATGAAAGATCTTCGAAAGAAGCTTTCTAAGAAACTGGAAGTCCCTCCTTTTGTTATATTTCAAGATCCTTCCCTCGAAGCCATGGCTACCACTTATCCGGTTACATTGGATGAGTTGCAGAATATCCCAGGTGTAGGTGCCGGTAAGGCCAAGCGTTACGGACAGGAGTTTGTTACGCTTATCAAAAAACATGTGGAGGAAAATGAAATTGAACGTCCGGAAGATCTTCGGGTACGTACCGTGGCTAACAAGTCCAAATTAAAAGTGTGGATTGTGCAAAGCATTGACCGTAAGGTGGCCTTGGATGATATTGCCATGACGAAAGGACTTGAATTTACGGAACTGCTTGATGAAATTGAGGCAATCGTTTATTCTGGAACGAAAATAAATATTGATTATTTCCTGAATGATGTGATGGACGAAGATCATATACAGGATATATATGAATATTTTAAGGATTCGGAAACAGATAAGCTGGCGGATGCCATAGATGAACTGGGTTCGGATTATACCGAAGAAGAGATTCGGTTGGTTCGTATCAAATTTTTATCTGAAATGGCAAACTAAAATACAAATTTATAGCTGCAGCGAATCAATAATTATGGCTCCTGTTCTATAAAAAACACTAATTTAACGCATTGGCACACTTAAGTTGTTCTTAATTCGTTAGATTAGTGTTATTTTTGTAATCTGATACAAGGTATGGAAAAAAGGTTTCATTTTAGAAAATTACTTGTTTCACTCTTAGTTGCTGCAAGTGTTGTAGTGAAGGCACAGACATCGGTCGACCCCACGGTGATGAATGTTGCAGGGAAAGATGTGCCTTTATCTGAGTTTGTTTATATAGCCGGCAAAAACAGTGAGGTTAATCTGGCTGATTCTGCATCGTTAGGCACATATTTGGAGCTTTTCAAAAAGTTTAAATTAAAAGTAGCCGAGGCAGAGTCTTTGGGTATGGATACCACACAGAGCTTTGTAAACGAACTGAAAGGATATCAGGAACAGCTGTTAAAAAGCTATTCAAAAGATTCAGGAGAAGTTCTCACCCCGGATAAAATCAGATACATTGAGCAGAATTATCCTGAATACAAACATCTAATGCAGGAATACAGGGATGGAATCCTTCTTTTTGAGGTTAGCGATCGAGAAGTCTGGAGCAGAGCCTCATCAGATGTTGCCGGTCTTGAGACTTTTTTTGAGCAGACTAAACAGAAGTATACATCAGACAACCTGGATGCTGTTCGCGGCGAAGCGATAGCAGATTATCAAAGCTGGTTGGACAACCAGTGGACGAAGCGTCTGGCTGATAAATACCCCATAAAGGTGTATTGGGAGGTATTAAAGAAACTAACAAAATGATTCTATGGTAAGAGTTTACTTCATTTTATTGACATTGTCAGTCAGTTTGTTTGCTTGCAAAAAGGCAATACAGACCGACGAGCCGGATGCGTTAGTCAAAGTGAACGACCGTATTCTGACACGAAATGAAGTAGAATCGTTAATTCCAAAAGGAACAACAAGTGCCGACAGTCTTCTTTTGGCTGAAAGCTATATAAAAAAGTGGGTTAAGGATGAATTGGTCCTTAAGATTGCCCAGCGTAATCTGGGTAGCGATAAGGAGACAATTGATAAATTGGTTGATGCTTACCGGCGTTCGTTACTTCGTTACCGGTATCAGGAGAAACTGATCCAGGAAAAACTTTCGGACGAAATACAGGAATCGGATGTATTAACCTATTACGATACAAATAAAGAAAAATTTGTACTGGACAAAAATCTCATAAAAGGCCTTTTTCTTAAAGTTCCGGCCGATGCTCCCAATTTATCCGAAGTAAAAACATGGTATAAGTCGGGTAACGTGGCCTCTCTCGAGAAAATTGAAAAATATAGCATTCAAAATGCCGCCATATATGAATATTTTTTCGATAAATGGGTCGATTTTGATGAGATCCGGAATAATATTCCAAATCAGATCTCAAATCCGGAATCTTTTTTGCGCACAAACAAAATCTTGGAAGTGACTGACAGCTCTTTCTGTTATTTACTGAATATTCGCCAGGTACTGTTAAAAGGACAGGTAGAGCCTTTTGAGTATGCCGAACCGCGAATCCGGGAGATTTTGATTAATCAGCGTAAATTGGATTTTATAAAAGAATTTGAAGAAGAATTATATAACGATGCGCTGGATGGCGGAGATGTAATATTTTACAACAAGCCATAAGCAATATTAAAGGGTAGACATAATGAAAAAGATTTTAATTTTATTTTTTCTTGCCTGTTGTTCTTATGCAGGTCATGCGCAGAACAACGTTATTGATGAAATTGTGTGGGTGGTTGGAGATGATGCTATTTTGCGTTCGGATGTCGAGGCGCAACGGCTTTCACTTCAAGTTGAGGGGCAGAAGTTAGATGGCGATCCCTATTGTGTAATCCCGGAGCAGATAGCTATTCAGAAGCTTTATTTGCATCAGGCAAAGATTGACAGTATTGAAGTAAACGAAAATCAGGTAATCCAACAAGTGGAGCAATGGATGAACTGGGCTACCAATCAGATCGGCTCGAAAGAGAAGATGGAAGAATACTTCAACAAGAAAAGTTCTCAGATAAAGGAAGAACGTAAGGAGATGATCAAAGAGCAGCAGATTGTGCAGCAGATGCAGAGAAAGCTGGTCGGCGAGATTAAGCTGACTCCTTCGGAAGTGCGTCAGTACTATAGTAAACTTCCGCAAGACAGTCTTCCTTACATCCCTACGACTGTCGAAGTGCAGATTGTAACTATGGAGCCTAAGATTCCTTTTGATGTAACGGATGCCATCAAGGCACGTTTGAGAGATTATACGGATCAGGTTACATCCGGAAAAATAGAATTTTCAACGTTAGCCCGTCTTTATTCGGAAGATCCGGAGTCGGCCAAAAGAGGGGGTGAACTTGGCTTTATGGGTAAAGGACAGCTTTTACCGGAGTTTGCCAATGTGGCATTTAATCTGAACGACCCTAAGCGAGTTTCTAAAATTGTTGAAACGGAATATGGATTTCATATAATCCAGTTGGTTGAAAAGAGAGGAGACCGTATTAATTGCCGTCATATTTTGTTGAAACCTAAAGTGTCAAGCAAGGAACTGACGGATGCCACCCAGCGTCTGGATTCATTGTACAAAGACCTTCAGGCAAATAAATTTACCTTCGAAGATGCTGCCACCTTTGTTTCGTACGATAAAGAAACGCGCAACAATAAAGGTTTGATGGTGAATAAGAATATGGAAAGTGCACATTCCGGTACACCCAAGTTTGAACTTCAGGAGTTACCTCAGGAGATAAGTAAGATTGTCTACAACATGAAACCGGGTGATATCTCGAAGCCATTTACAATGATAACAGATAAGCAGAAAGAAGTAGTCGCTATTGTAAAGCTTAAGGCAAGAATAGAAGGCCATAAAGCAAATATGGCAGATGATTTCCAGGCGTTGAAGTCCATTGTGGAAACAAAAAAGAGAGAAGAGCTGTTAAACAACTGGATTGCCAAAAAGCAGAAAGATACCTATGTTCGTATCAGTGACGGTTGGAAGAATTGTGATTTTAAGTATCCGGGTTGGATTAAAGAATGAATAAAGCAGAAAAAGTAATTTTCTTTGTTCTTTTGTGTGTATCGGTCATCGGACTCTCGGCTCAGTCGAAAGACAACGTCCCCGCAAAAAAAACAAAGGTATATCTGGAACATGCCAATACATTGTCTTTCGACAAGGCGTTTATGCCAGACGTGCAGGTGCTGAATGGTGATGTTTGTTTTCGCCACGATAGCTCGTACATGTACTGTGATAGTGCCTATTTCTATGAGCAGACAAATTCACTTGAGGCATTCAGTAACGTCCGGATGGAGCAGGGAGATACCCTTTTCGTTTATGGGAATTACCTGCACTACGATGGAAACACACAGATGGCTCGACTAAGGGAAAATGTTCGTATGGAGAACCGTCCCGACAGCGTAACGCTTTTTACAGACAGCCTCAATTACGACCGGGTGGCAAACATTGGCTATTATTTTAACGGGGGACTTATTGTGGACATGGAGAATGAGCTTTCTTCCTTCTACGGCCAATATGCCCCTTCCACTAAAATGACGGTCTTCAACGACAGTGTACGTTTGGTAAATCCTAAGTTCACCTTGTATTCAGACACACTCCAATATAATACGGAATCAAAAATAGCCACTATATTGGGGCCTTCTACCATTGTTTCAGACTCAGGTACTGTTTATACCTCCAGAGGATGGTATAACACAGTAGAAAATACCTCTTTACTGCTGGATCGTTCCAAGGTAGTGTCCGGAAGTAAAATACTGATTGGTGATTCCATTTCATACAACAGAGGCATGAGTTACGGCGAAGCATTCGGGAATGTATTCCTGCAGGATACAACCCAGAAGGTGATGCTGTTGGGCAATTACGCCTATTATAATGAGAAAGATGGGTCTGCTTTAGCAACGGACAGCGCCCAATTTATTGAATTTTCGCAGAAAGATTCTCTTTTCTTGCATGCCGATACGCTGCGTATGATTACAATAGATTCCACAGCGCGTGAAATCAAGGCCTATTATGGAGTCCGTTTTTATAGGGTAGATTTGCAGGGAGTTTGCGATTCGATGCAATTCAATACGAAAGATTCTGTATTGAATATGTATAAAAATCCGGTTCTCTGGAATGAACAATATCAGCTCTATGGAGATACGATTGAAGTATACATGAACGACAGTACCATAGATCACGCGCATGTTAAGCAGTTTGCTTTTGCCGTACAGCATGTCGATTCTATGTACTATAACCAGTTGAAGGGAAACGATCTCAAAGCCCGGTTCGAAGGTAAGGAGCTACGCCAGATTGAGGTGAGTGGCAGTGCGGAATCAATCTTTTATCCATTGGAAGACGACGGATCGAAAGTCGGGCTTAATGAAACAAAGAGTGGTTTCCTTACGATGTGGATTAAAGAAAATAAATTAGATAAACTGTTGCTGCTTACGAATCCGGTAGGGAGTATAACGCCTATTCCGGATATAGATCCGTCTAAAAAGACGCTGAAAGACTTCTATTGGTTTGATTATCTACGGCCTCAAAATAAAGAAGATATATTTAAGGTTGTGGAAAGAAAGGCACAGGATGTGCCCAAAAGAAGTAATAAATTTGTACATTAGCACATTGTTTCATCCGTAAATAACTAAAGTTATGGGAATGTTCTCTTTTTACAATAACAGACGTCCTCGTCAGTTTGACCACAAACCAATATATTTTGATCCGCATAAGGAAGCTATGGAAGAACGTGTAAGACGGATCAAGAAAGAGATGGGTCTGATAGAGGAGGATGAAGATTACAAGACTTCAATAAAAGGATCTTTTGTTGAAGGGACTTCACACCTTAAAAAAAGAAGGGCAAAAGGAGAGACTTCTTCCAGCCGTTCAAGTAAAAGTATTTTACTTATTGTAGCAGTAGTAGTTTTAGTCATACTTGGCTGGTATTTATTTTTTAAATGAGCGATGTAATTCATTTACTCCCGGACAGTATAGCAAACCAGATCGCTGCGGGAGAAGTTATTCAACGGCCGGCTTCAGTAGTGAAGGAGCTGGTAGAGAATGCTGTTGATGCCGGAGCTCAACAGATACAGGTACATATAAAAGATGCCGGAAAGACGCTGGTTCAGGTAATAGATAATGGCAAGGGGATGTCCGAAACCGATGCGCGAATGGCATTCGAAAGACATGCTACCTCCAAGATCTCTACAGCCAACGATCTTTTTGCTCTGCAGACAATGGGATTCAGAGGGGAAGCGCTCGCTTCCATAGCTGCTGTAGCACATGTAGAACTACGAACCCGTCAGAGAGGGTCCGATCTTGGATCCAAGATTGCAATTGCGGGATCGGAAGTGGAATCTTCCGAACCGGATGCCTGTCCTGAAGGAAGTATTTTTTCTGTGAAAAATCTGTTCTTTAATGTCCCGGCAAGACGTAAATTCTTAAAATCCAACGAGACCGAATTCAGAAACATCATTAATGAATTCGAACGTATTGCACTGGTCAACCAGCACATTTCCATGTCGTTGCATCACAATGATACCGAAATACTAAATCTTCCTGAATCGGGATTACGTCAACGTATTATCAATATTTACGGAAAGGCTTTGAACCAAAAATTACTTACGCTGGAAGCGCAAAGCAGCCTGGTGACTATTTCCGGGTTTGTGGGTCGCCCCGATTCTGTAAGGAAAAGAGGTGCTTTACAATTCTTTTTTGTAAACGGACGCTTTATGAAGCACAGTTATTTTCATAAAGCGGTGATGCAGGCCTACGATCAATTGATTCCTGCAGGTGAGATGCCCGACTACTTTATCTATTTCACGCTTGATCCTGCAACCATCGATGTGAATATTCATCCAACCAAGACGGAGATTAAATTTGAAAATGAACAACCTGTCTGGCAAATCCTTTGTGCCGCTGTAAGAGAGGCCATTGCTAAATCAAGTTCCATCCCCACAATCGACTTTGATGTGGACGGGTCTATAGACATTCCGGTCTTTAATGCTCCATCTTCTACCTTCAAGGCTCCATCGGTTCAGGTAAATTCGGATTATAATCCGTTTAAACCGGATACCAGCTATCAACAGCCATCGTTCGACTGGTCCAAACTCTATAAGGGTTTTGAAGAAGATCGGGCAGCAGCCTTTGCCGACGAATCCATAGAGGCTATATATCCCGAAAACCAGGAGTTATCCTCCGGACTTATTTCTGAGCCGGCACCGGATACACTTTTTCCTGAAGTCTCGAGCCTTTGTTACCAATATAAAGGGCGCTATATCATAACATCCTTAAAGTCGGGCCTGCTGATTATTGACCAGCACCGGGCCCATGTACGGGTTTTGTTTGACCAGTATCTTACAAACATACGGAATCAGCAAGGTGTATCGCAGCAATTGTTGTTCCCGGAGATTGTCTCATTTACTCCGGCCGAAGCAATACTTGTTCCCAGCTTGCTGGAAGATTTGCGCTACATCGGCTTCGATTTAAGCAATTTAGGAAACAACAGTTACGCTATAAATGGTCTGCCGTCGGGTGTGGAAAACCTGGATCCGGTAGCTTTGGTTAAAGATGCGGTAAGCCGGGCAATAGACACCGGTTGTCAGGTTCACGAAGAAATTTGCGATGCTCTGGCCCTCTCGCTGGCAAAGGCCGCGGCTATTCGCCCCGGACAATCCCTGTCTTCCGAAGAGATGGATAATCTGATTGCTTCTCTGTTTTCTTCCTCCTCATCCAGCTATACTCCGGATGGGAAGGTGATTCTGTCGAAGCTTACAGACGACGAACTGGATAAACGTTTTAAGTAATACCATCATGCACGCGATTAATTTACACCCGATATTGCCTGTAAGAGCAGAGGCTTCCGAACGTAGTGAACAGGTAACGCAGCTCCTTTTTGGAGAGCAGTTTCTTACCGGCGACCAGAAAGAGGGTTTTGTATCAATCTCCAATCTGGCGGATGGATATACCGGATGGGTGGACAGCCGGATGATCGATTTTATAGATCAGTCAACCTGGCAGCAATTGGCCGCAGCACCTAAGTGGCTCTCCTCTTTACCGGTAACGGAAGCTGTCTCGCTCTGCGACCAGCATGTAATCCGGCTCAGCTGTGGAAGTATCCTGCCGGGATACAATCAGGAAACCCGGATGTTTGGGTTCGGAGAGAGAGTCTGGTCGCTTACCTCCTGCCAGCCTAAAGCTCCCGGAGAACCAGGTTTGGAAGGAATAACAGAAACAGCCATGCAATTTCTTCATACGCCTTATTTGTGGGGCGGTAAAGGAATTTTTGGGATCGACTGTTCCGGATTCACACAGATTGTGTATAGCCTGCACGGCGTATCTATTCCCCGTGATGCCAAAGATCAGGCAATGTGTGGAACCGTAATTACTTCTTTACAGGAGGGACAAGCGGGCGATCTTGTATTCTTTGCGGCTGAGGGTAAAGGTATTTCCCATGTTGGTATATTGTTGGATGATAATATGGTAATACATGCTTCAGGGTCGGTACGACTGGATAAAATAACGCAGGATGGCCTTGTGTCTACACCGCAGGTTACCTATACTAAACCGTTGGTCAGAATCTGCAGGTATATTTAACGTCTCCTATTACCTCCAATCACCAGGGGTGATGATTCTTCAACTCTTTTCGTAAAGCTAAGGCTTTATTGCCGGTTACTTCATCCAGTATTTTCCAGAAACGCGCACTATGGTTCATCTCTTTGGTGTGGCAAAGCTCATGAAGCAACACATAGTCAATCAGATGTGCAGGTAAAAGCATCAGGTTATAGGAGAGATTAATGCTTTTTCTACCCGTACAACTACCCCAGGAGGTCCGGCTTCCTGTAATCTTGATATCGCTGAAATTAAACCCATGCAGATTGGCAAGTTGTTTTAACCGGTCGGGCAACAACCTGCATGCTTCATGTCTCAATGCTTTCTTAAAGAGTTGCAGCAGGACCTTTTGTACCCGTTCATCTTCAAAATTAGTCTTCTCCGGACAAGCAATGTGTAATACTCCTCCCTGCAACGACATATAGAAGCCGGATCGATCGGTCCGGAATATATGCAAAGAAAATGAAAAGGTTTGCAGCTCTAATTTGTCGGATAGTATTTCCCTGGCCGGGTGTCTTTTCAGCGACGCAAGTAGCTTGGCGCGGTTTTCTTCGATAAAGTGAAGCATGCGTTTTTCAGATCCTCCTATAGGGATGATCCCCTCAATTTCTCCCCTGGATATTTTCAGTGTGTATCGGGTGGCACGTGCACTTTCACGAATTGTAATTCTGCCTAATTGCTTATCATCAATCTTCCTTTCCATAATGATTGCAAAAGTAATAGATTAGAGCAAACAATATTAGCTTGGAAATAGTTATCTTTGCAGATCAGAAAGAAAAAAATATAAATATAACATAAATATACAAAGATGAGCAAGAAAGCACTTTTAGTCATTTGCGACGGTTGGGGAATTGGCAACCATTCAAAATCCGATGTTATTTACAATACACCTACTCCTTATTGGGATTCTCTTCTTAAGAATTATCCTGTTTCTCAATTGCTGGCATCCGGCGAAAACGTTGGTTTGCCCGATGGACAGATGGGAAATTCGGAAGTTGGTCACCTCAATATCGGAGCCGGACGGGTTGTTTACCAGGATTTAGTTAAGATCAATATCGCTTGCCGCGAAAATAAGATTCAACAAAATCCTGAAATCATCAAGGCATACAGCTACGCAAAAGATAACAATAAGAATATTCACTTCCTGGGATTGGTATCCGATGGAGGTGTACACAGTTCACTGGAGCATCTGTTTAAATTAACAGACATAGCCAAGGAATACGGAATCAGCAAGTCTTTTGTTCATTGTTTCATGGATGGACGTGATACCGACCCCAAAAGCGGAAAAGGCTTTATCGAACAGCTGGAAGCTCACCTGGCAACAACCGGTGGTAAAATCGCATCGATTGTAGGTCGTTATTATGCTATGGACCGTGACAAACGCTGGGAACGTGTTAAGATTGCTTACGACTTGTTGGTGAACGGTACAGGCAAGCAGGCCGAATGTATGGTTACTGCAATGGGCGAATCCTATGAAGCGGGTGTGACCGACGAATTTGTAAATCCCATCGTACACGTAGAAAACGGCAAGCCGGTAGGAGTTATTGAAGAGGGAGACGTGGTTATCTTCTTCAACTACCGTAACGACCGTGCTAAGGAACTTACCATTGTACTTACACAGCAGGATATGCCGGAAGCCGGAATGAAGACCATTCCAAATCTTCAGTACTTTACAATGACTCCTTACGATGCAACCTTCAAGGGACTTCACATCTTATACGATAAGGACAATGTAAGCAATACCCTGGGTGAATATCTGGCTGAAAATGGCAAGACACAGCTTCACATGGCCGAAACAGAAAAGTATGCACACGTAACCTTCTTCTTTAACGGTGGACGCGAAGCTCCGTTTGAAGGTGAAGACCGTATCCTTGTTCCTTCTCCCAAAGTGGCAACCTACGACCTAAAGCCTGAGATGAGTGCTTTCGAAATTAAGGATGCGTTGGTAGATGCGTTGAACAAACAGCAGCACGACTTTATCGTTGTTAACTTTGCAAACGGCGATATGGTTGGACATACAGGTATTTACGAAGCAATCCAAAAAGCGGTGAAGACGGTGGATGCCTGCCTGGCTGAAACTGTAGAAGCTGCCAAGGCTAACGGATACGAAGTGATTATCATTGCCGATCACGGTAATGCGGATAATGCGTTGAACGAAGACGGATCTGTTAATACAGCTCACTCGCTGAATCCGGTTCCTTTCGTTTACATAAGCGAAAATAAGAATGCAAAGGTGTCGGACGGTATTCTTGCCGATGTGGCTCCTTCTATCCTTAAAATCATGGGCCTTCCTCAGCCGGCAGAGATGACCGGTAAGGCGCTGATTGATTAATAAAACTAATTTTACCTTTACGGGAGAAGGCCTTCTAAAGGGTTTTCTCCCGTTTTTTTACCATAGAATATGATTGAGATAGACGATACGATTGTAAGTCTGGATATTGTGCAGGATTATTTCCTTTGCGACCTTGCCCGTTGTAAAGGAGCCTGTTGTGTGGAAGGAGATTCGGGAGCTCCGCTGGAGAAAGAGGAGATAGCTAAACTGGAGGCGGCATTGCCCCATGTTTGGGACGATCTTTCACCCAAAGCACGTGAGGTGATCGACCGTCAGGGTGTTGCCTATATAGATACAGAGGGCGACATAGTTACTTCGATTGTGAACGGCAAAGATTGTGTTTTCACCTACTACGATCAGACCGGGACATGCAAATGTGCCGTCGAAAAAGCATATCGTGAAGGAAAGATTGATTTCTACAAGCCTGTTTCATGCCACCTTTATCCCATCAGAGTTACACAATACAGAGATTTTAAAGCTGTAAACTACCACCGGTGGAGTGTTTGCAAACCGGCCATTCTGTTGGGAAGGAAAGAAGAATTACGTATATATAAATTTCTGAAAGAGCCTTTAATCCGTAAATTCGGCGAAAGCTGGTATCAGGCTTTGGATATGTGTGCTGTCGAATTGGATAAACAGTCTGGTAGCGAAAAATACTGAAAACATCTGTCATCTTTCATTTTAGATGCCAGAACCCTTTGCCGGAGCGGAGTTTGACGATGAGAGATACCTTGTGACAGATGCAATGTATCTCTCATCTGTCATTTGTTATTATTCAGTTTTGCGAATTAATTCAGCTCCCTGGCACTCTTCCTTGAGAAAGGTTTCGATGTGCCTTTTCTTTTTCTCAACCAGAATTTCGTTGATGTCAATCAGGATGCCGGTCTCTTCTACATTTCCGAACTCATGATTAATCGCTGTGCCGAACACGCGCATTTTCGGCGAAAGACTCATGTAGGCATTAACCAGCGGCGGTACATTAATTCCGAATTTTCGAACCTCCTGGTTTAGCACCTTGTAGTTTTCCTTAAAACAGTCGTATTTAAATAATGACTTCATTTTATCTATGTCCGTCCCGGTTTCCAGCGGATGCACAGGAGTCACCAGATCTTCGTGATCGTTAAAATGAAGGTTTAGAAAATAAAGAATCATATTACGGGCTTCGGGGTTATAGGTATTGTACATTGTTACCTTGCCGAAGTAATATTTTAACGTAGGATCTACAACCGAAAGTGCACCTAAACCATCCCATAGATTGTCTAAGACGAATAAGCCTTTGGAACAGCCCGAACGGGTGGATTGATATTCGAGGGTTACGAAAGATCTGCCCAGTTCCACTGTATAGGGAAGGTAGTCTTTTACAAACTTGTCGGAGAAATTAAACAAATGGGAGGTCGCCAGCATGGGCTTTCCGTTTTCATCAAACTTAACATCCGATCCGCATAAGAAACGATAGCCTCCTAAAATCTGTTCTTCCACCGGATCCCATACAATAAGCTGGCGATAAGCATCTTCCATGGTGTCGTACTCGTCGATATCCACAGGCAGACCAGTGCCTCCACCATAATATCTGAAGGCAATTTCCCGTAGCCGGCCAATTTCCTGCATAACATTAGGAGAGTCGTGATGCGTAATTATATAGATCTCGTTATTCGATTTATTAGTGCTTCGTAACTTCTTTTCTTTCGTTAATTCAGCTTTAATAATAGCCTTGTCTACAGGCTGACAAATTTCTTGCATAATCATGTCTTATTTTGCGGCAAGTTTATAAACAATTTCTTTTACATAATCGGCCCATTCGGCAGGTTTCCTGCTCGTGTCGAATGTTTGCCAGGGAATCGGTTTACCGAAGTAAATCCGAAACGTCTTGTGTTTGCTCGAAAACATCTCATCAGGCAGATATATCATCTCGTAGTTCATCTTAATACCCAAAGCCTTGCGAATATTGGCAAACCGGTAAAAGAAATTTGAGTTTCGCCCTTCAAAGTAAACAGGAACAACGTCTCTTTTGTACTCAACCGCTTTTTGGATAAAAGACTTTTTCCACTCAAGATCCTGAATTTTCCCATTTATTTTGCGGGAGCACATTCCCGCAGGAAAAGTAATAATCTGATTTTCCGACGCGTAAGCATCCTCTATCAGACGGGCTGCATGTTTAGCCTGCCCACCGTGCTTGTTTATAGGAACAAAAATAGATTTTAAATTCTCGAGGTAAAGAAGAAGATCGTTTACCAGGTATCTTATTTTCCCGTCAAATTTATTGCCTATGACTGCCGAAAGGCATATTCCGTCCAATCCTCCCAATGGATGGTTGGATGCAAAAATATAACGACCTTCTTTCGAAAAATCGTTTTCATTTACCAACTCCAGAGTAAGGTCGAAATACGAAATCAGCTCTTTCATAAAATCGGCACCCTGCTTGTCGTGGTACCGTCTTAAGATATCATTTAGTTCATCCTGATGGACTGTCCGTATCAGATAATTTATAATAAAACCGGGAATCTTTCCCGAAATCTTCGGCGCTTTTTGCCGTAGAATTTGTTTTATGTTTATCTGCGCGATGTGTTTTTCTGCCATTATGCATTACGTTGTCAGAGGCAAAGATATAGCTATTTCTTAAAAAACAGAAAACCGCTTCTCTTTATTTTTAGTTTCATTATGTATCCAGTTATCTTAAACCCTGTTTTTGATCTAAATTAATTTTGAGATTATGGATTTTATGGATAAAATAATAAACGGACACCTGTATTAATTAAATGAGGACAAATTCGGGTCAGACGCTTTTGGCAGGAATAAGGCTAAAATAAAGAATACACTTCATTTCCTTTTTGATATAGTATATTATTGGTGAAAAATTGAGATTAATAGATTAGATCAGATGCTTTAATATGCATATATTCAGTATGTTATGTAGTTGTTGAAAACTTTTTGGGAAATTCTCGTTTAAATATTGTGGCATACTTATGGAAATGTTTAATTTTACCTTCTGATTGAGAGAAGCGTAATTTGCTTTAAAGGGTTAAGATTAAGATTTAAAGAAAGAAATGTAAATGAGTAATAAGGAGGTTTGCTATCATATTCCGGTGATGCTTAACGAGTGCATGGAAGGTCTGGCTATTAAGCCCGATGGGGTCTATGTGGATGTAACATTTGGTGGAGGCGGACATTCCAGAGAGATTCTCAGCAGGCTTGGTAAAAAGGGAACTCTTTATGGCTTTGATCAGGATGCGGATGCCGAAAATAACATTCCGGAAGACGACCGTTTTGTTTTTGTGCGCAGTAATTTCCGTTACCTGT
Source organism: Macellibacteroides sp. (assembly GCF_050251695.1). Taxonomy (NCBI): domain Bacteria; kingdom Pseudomonadati; phylum Bacteroidota; class Bacteroidia; order Bacteroidales; family Porphyromonadaceae; genus Macellibacteroides; species Macellibacteroides sp. The sequence goes on along the minus strand of NZ_JBFWMI010000028.1, from coordinate 2,245 downwards.
CCAACTTCATGCGTTTCCATGGCGAGACCGAAATAGACGGACTGTTGGCCGATCTGGGAGTTTCTTCCCATCATTTTGATGATAAAGACCGGGGCTTCTCTTTCCGTTTTCAGGGAATGCTGGACATGCGGATGAATACCCGTGCCGGCAAAACAGCCGCCGATATTTTAAATACCTATACGGAAGAGGCGCTTTCGACCCTCTTTTACCTTTACGGAGAGTTGAAGAACTCGCGGAAACTGGCCTCTGTGATTGTAAAGGCCCGCGAAACCAAACTTCTTGAAACGACCGATGAATTTCTGGCCCTGATAACACCCTATATCGGAAAAGATAAAGAAAAAAAGATGCTTGCCCAGGTTTTTCAGGCATTGCGGATTGAGGTAAACGACGAGATGCGCGCTTTACGGGAGATGTTGCAGCAGGCCATGCGCCTTCTTAAACCGGGGGGACGTCTGGTGGTGATGACTTACCATTCGCTCGAAGACCGTTTGGTGAAGAACTTTTTTAAGTCGGGTAACTTTGAAGGAACGATCAGCCAGGATTTCTTTGGAAATATCCAGTCTCCATTTCGCCTGATAAACAACAAGGTTATAACTCCGTCGTCCGAAGAGGTGGAGGTAAACCCGCGTTCACGCAGTGCTAAGCTTCGGATAGCAGAAAAACTGTAAAGTAAAACCGGATTTCTATGGACGAGAAGCAAAAGAAAACAAGGAAAAAGGAAAAAAAGCTTTCGCTTTTGTATGTGTTGGGAGGCGGTATCCTGAAAGAGGATTTTATCGTCAAACATACAAGAATGATTGTCCTTATCGTAATTCTGATGTTCTTCTTTATCGGAAACAGATATACCTGCATGCAAAAACTGAGAGAAATCGACCGATTGCAGCAGCAGCTCAGGGATGTGCGCTTTGAAGCACTTTCCATCTCTTCCGAACTTACCGGCAATAGCCGTCAGTCGCAAATAGAGTTACTTATTGAAGAACAAGGTGTTGAACTGGAAGGAGCGAAGACTCCTCCCTATGAATTGTATAAATAGCCATGGCCGAAGAGAATCAACCTAAAGATATTGAGCCGAAAAATAATAGGATTCTGGCCTATTATTTTATTGTCGTACTACTCTTGGGGCTTGTGGTGACAGGGATACTTGTGCGTATGTTCGATACGGCCTTCGTCGAGAAGGAAAAATGGGAAAAAGTAGCCGAAAGTCAGAAACGTCCCAACCGGCTGGTATTGCCAGGAAGAGGGAATATCTATTCTGCCGACGGAAAATTGATGGCTACCAGCGTACCCCGTTACTACATGTATATTGATTTTAAGGCCGACGGACTTCAAGCCGATACACTGAAGCATTATGTGGATTCGCTATCGTATTATCTGTCCAAAAAACTAAAAAACAGAACAGCCGCAGGATATAAGACGCACTTGTTACGCGGACTAAGAAGTAAAAGCCGACAGTATCCGGTCTATGAAGGACGAGTATCTTATACCGACCTGAAAGAGATAAAGACCTACCCGTTCCTGCGTTTAAGCAAGTACAAAAGCGGCTTTTATACCAAAGAGATGGTGCAGCGCCAGAAACCCTTCGGTTCGCTGGCATCACGGACCATCGGCGATATTTATGGCGAAATTGAAGAGGGCGGTACCACCAAAGGAAAGAACGGTCTGGAACTTCAATACGATTCCCTCTTACGGGGGCAGGCCGGACTAAGTTCCGTACGCCGCGTAGGGGGAGGGTGGACCAACGTGATCGAGATTGAACCGGTGAACGGGATGGATATCCGGACCACCATTGATATCGATATTCAGGACATAACCGAAAAGTCGCTGGTGGATATGCTAAAGGAAATTGATGCCGAGTCGGGAACAGCTGTGGTTATGGAGGTAGCTACCGGCGAAATCAAGGCGATCACCAATATGGGCCGCATCCGCGAAGGCATTTACGGCGAGACTAAAAACCATGCGGTGGCAGACGAATCGGAACCCGGATCCACCTTTAAGGTGGCATCCATGATGGTTGCCCTGGAGGATGGCGTTTGTACGCCAACCGATTCGGTTGACACCGGGAATGGGATATTCATGTATAAAGGGGCACGGATGACCGACCATAACGCCAACAAAGGTGGATATCATATGATAACGGCCGAAAAGGCCATCTGGAACTCGTCCAATATCGGGGTTGCCAAGCTGATTTTGAGAGGATACGAAAAGAACCCGTCCAAATTTGTGGAAGGGTTGTACCGTATCGGAA
>NZ_JBFWMI010000027.1:4998-33009 GCF_050251695.1 Macellibacteroides sp. | reverse complement strand
TGATTGGTAAATTGTTCGGTGCTTGGTTGTGCGGTTTCTCCCAATGATCCGAAAGCCGATCCTTTATGATGCGCCAGTCCCTCCAGATCGATTACCTGCTGTTCCATACGTTGCAGCTGATGCAACACCTCGGTTTTACCGCACCCGGTTGGTCCACCCAGTATCAGCAACTGCCACGGATGAGCTTCCAGCAACTGGGCGAAGGAGTTACGATAAGCCTTGTATCCACCAGAAAGCAGATAGGTTGTAAGTCCGGCTGTACGGAAAAGCCATGCCATGCTTCCGCTGCGCATGCCTCCGCGCCAACAATACATATAAATAGGTGTGCCGTCTGCCCATAGCCTGGCCTGTTTAACAAACCCTGCCAGCTTGGGTCCGACAATCTCTAATCCCCTTTCTACAGCGTTGTCTTTCCCATATTGTACATAGCGTGTCCCTATCTCGGCCCTTTCGTTATCCGAGAACAAGGGCAGGTTACGTGCCCCGGGAATATGTCCAGCCTCAAATTCGGAAGGCGACCGTACATCGATCATGATGCCGGTCTTACTTTGCTCCAAAAAATCATCGGCCATTAATACATCTTCCATGTCTATATAAATTGGTCCTTCAAAGGTAACAAATTCAATAGAAAAAAGCCACCCCTGCTGGGATGGCTTTCTTAATTATTATTATCTGTACGGATTACAACTTGTCTGCTGAACCAAGAACATTCTTGATCTTGTCTGCATAAAGTTCCTTCAAGCTATCGCGAGCCGGGCCCAAATATTTACGTGGGTCGAATTCAGCTGGCTTTGTAGCGAAGATTTCACGAACGGCTGCAGTCATAGCCAAACGGCCGTCTGAGTCGATGTTGATCTTACATACTGCAGATGCAGCAGCTCTGCGCAATTGTTCTTCAGGAATACCGATTGCATCAACCAAAGCACCACCATATTTGTTAATTGTGGCAACTTTGTCCTGAGGTACAGAAGAAGATCCGTGAAGTACGATAGGGAATCCGGGGATTCTCTTTTCGATTTCTTCAAGGATATCGAAACGCAAGGGAGGAGGAACCAGGATTCCGTTGGCGTCGCGGGTACACTGTGCAGGAGTAAACTTGTTAGCTCCGTGTGAAGTACCGATTGAGATAGCCAATGAATCAACACCAGTCTTGGTTACGAAATCCACAACCTGATCTGGCTCTGTATATGTGTGGTGTTCTGCGCAAACATCATCTTCCACACCAGCCAATACACCTAGTTCACCTTCTACAGTAACGTCGTGTGCGTGTGCGTATTCAACTACTTGTTTTGTCAATGCTACGTTTTCGTCGTAAGGAAGGTGTGAACCATCGATCATTACTGAAGAAAAGCCCATTTCAATACAAGACTTACACAATTCCAATGAATCTCCGTGATCCAGGTGAAGAACAATCTGAGGTTTTTCGCAACCCAGTTCTTTTGCATATTCTACAGCACCCTGAGCCATATAACGAAGCAATGTCTGATTTGCATATTTACGTGCACCACTAGATACCTGAAGGATAACAGGCGACTTTGTTGCTACTGCAGCCTGAACGATAGCCTGCATCTGTTCCATGTTGTTGAAGTTGAAAGCAGGAATAGCATATCCACCTGCAACAGCCTTTGCAAACATTTCTTTTGTGTTTACCAGACCTAACTCTTTGTAACTTACCATTGTTGTATATAATTTTACGTTAATGATTAAAAACTCTACAAAGATAACATTTATAAAAAAATTTTATGCTATAAGACATATAAAATAATACAAAAGATGACAAAGAGCAAAAAATAAATTATTTTGTTTTGATTGTTCAACTCTATTCTGTACCTTTGCCAGCCAATTACCGGTTACCACTTAAGTAAAAGTAATAATTATAATAGACAATAAAAAAAATGAAAAAAGGACTTCATCCTGAAAACTATCGTCCCGTCGTGTTCAAGGACATGTCTAACGACGATGTATTTATTACGCGTTCAACAATCAACGCTAAAGAAACAATTGAAATTGACGGAGTTACTTATCCTTTGATTAAGGTGGAAATCTCCAACACTTCTCACCCATTCTATACCGGTAAGTCTAAACTTGTTGATACTGCAGGTCGCGTAGATAAGTTCATGAGCCGTTACGGTAAACGCGAATTGAAGAAATAAATAGCCGCTTTTAAAGCGTCTAAAGAAAAGCCTCAGCAATTTTGTTGAGGCTTTTTTGTTGAATAAATAATATAAACGCTATTTTTGCATTTCATTGATAACTTAATTTAAACAGAAAAAAAACACATGGAAAAAACAAACGAACAGCTGATGGCCATTTTAAAGCAGTTTGCCATTGACGAAGATATGGTATCGGCCGTACCTTTCGGAAACGGACACATTAACGACACCCTTAAGGTTACCAACTCCAAAGGCGAGATAAAGTATATTCTTCAACGAATCAATCATCACATTTTCACCAATGTGGATATGTTGCAAAACAATATCTTCACAGTTACTTCGCATACCCGCGAAAAGCTGGTTGCCAGAGGCGAACAGGATGTAGACCGCAAAGTGCTTACTTTCATCCCGGCAAAAGATGGTAAGCTGTATCATTTTGACGGTGATTCGTATTGGAGGGTTTGCCTGTTTATTCCGCGTAGCAAGAGTTTTGAAGAGGTTACTCCCCAATTATCTTATGAAGCAGGAAAGGCTTTCGGCGATTTCCAGACCATGCTGTCTGACCTTCCGGCCGATGCACTGGGTGAAACAATTCCGAATTTCCACAATATGGAATTCCGCCTTAAGCAGTTCCGCGATGCGGTTGAAGCTAATGCTGCCGGCAGACTGGAAGAGGTAAAGGATTTGGTTGCTGAAATTGAAAAACGCGCCAAAGATATGTGCATCCAGGAGGAGTTATACCGCGAAGGCAAATTAAAGAAACGCACCAATCACTGCGATACCAAAGTTAACAATATTATGTTTGACGAAGAAGGCAAGGTATTGTGTGTAATTGATCTGGATACAGTAATGCCGGGCTTTGTTCTTTCGGACATTGGCGACTTTATCCGTACTGGAGCCAACACCGGTGCTGAAGATGATGAGAACCTGGACAATGTGGAAGTGAATCTGGAGATTTTTGAGGCTTATACCCGTGGCTATATGGAAACGGCCAAGGCCTTCCTTACTCCGCAGGAAATTAAATTACTGCCATATGGAGGCAGATTGCTTACCTACATGCAGACGGTCCGTTTTCTGACTGACTATATCAATGGTGATACGTATTATAAGATTCACAGTCCGAAACATAACCTGATCCGTACAAAGGCACAATTTAAGCTGTTGCTTAGCCTGGAGGCACATGCTCCGGAGATGGATGGATTTATGCAGACCTGGCTATAATTAATTTCAACATAGTAAAAAGCCGTGCCGGGTTTGCCCGTGCACGGCTTTTTAGTTACTTTTGTACCTACAGGTAGTATTTTGTAATGTACTATCGCAACCGGATAACAGTAATATGAACAAGAAAAAGTTTTCCTTTAAAAGAAGGATACGCAGTTTCGGCTTTGCCTTCAGAGGGATTGGCAAACTAATCAAAGAGGAGCATAACGCGTGGATACATTGCTTTGCTGCGCTTTGTGTTATAGTGGCGGGATTCTGTTTCGGACTTTCGGTAATGGAGTGGGTCGCCATCGTTTTTGCCATCGGAAGCGTAATGGCTGCCGAGGCTTTCAATACGGCCATCGAAGCGCTGTGCGACTTTGCTTCACCCGCCTATCAGGAGGCAATTAAGCACACGAAGGATCTGGCTGCCGGAGCGGTACTTATTGTTGCCATTGCAGCTGCCGTTGTGGGGTTACTTATCTTTATTCCTAAAATTATGGCATTATGTTAAAACAAAGAATATGGAACCGGGTTTGCCTGTTTGTTTTGCTGCTCGGTATTATTAGTCCGTTTGCCAAGGGACAATCCAGAGAGGATATCCGTACTTCGGGAGATGTGATGGCAATGGTTACACCGATGGCAAGTTTGGTTACCACACTGGCCCTGAAAGATTATGAAGGATTAAAACAAGGCGCTCTGGCTGGTGTTACTACCGTAGCAGCCACTTACGCTTTAAAGTATATTGTTCAGAAAGAGCGGCCGGATGGAAGCAACAAACTCTCTTTTCCCTCCAGCCATACTTCCATTTCTTTTACCGGAGCGGCATTTATACAGCGTCGTTATGGTTGGAAGTGGGGTGTGCCGGCATATCTCGTTTCGTCGTATGTGGGATGGAGCCGGGTATATGGAAAGAAACATGATTGGTGGGATGTGGCAGCCGGTGCAGCAATAGGCATCGGTAGCGCGTACATCTATACGCGCCCCTTTGCCGAAAAATATACTTTGTCTTTATGTCCGGTTGTGACCGACCGTCATTGCGGCTTCCACGCTTCGCTTAGTTTTTAGTCCGCAATCAGAAATGAAACTGTAAACCTATGGATACCGGATGTAATTCGGGACCTTTGTTTTTCTCAAACATCGTCATAGGTGAATATCGGGCATAGAATCCTACATTATCCAGACCTCCCTGAATCAGCACATCTATATTAAAGGGCCGGATATTCATCCCGCTATCCATTTTCTGTTTGTGCTTGTCGCCATCCGAATCTCTGTAAACAACTTTGGAAGACGACCATGTTTTGATGGCTCCAACAAGTCCGGCAGAGAAAAACAGTTCGGATTTACGGTGTGGGTTCTGCCATTCCAGTAACAAAGGAATAGTGATGTGTGTAGTTCCCAGCTTACTGGATTTATAGGTTACTCCTTCGGGAGCTGGCAGCAGCGTGGTAACTCCGTCTATTTCTTTGAAATATTCGTTTTTATCCAATCTGTAACGCGTCCAGCGCATTCCCAAACCGGTTACAACAGCCCAGCCGTTGCGGGAGATAGGATATGCTTTTTCAAATACATTCAGGTTATAGTCAAGTGATTTACCTGAATTCAGACTTACGCCGTCAACGTCATTCAAGCTAAGAGATGCATCCGAAAAGTTGGCAAATCCTACACCAAAGCCTGCCCAGTGGGGATCGTAATCTCTGTTCCAGGATGGAACGGAGATAGTAAAGGATTTGGTATTCCGGCGTGTCTCGTAACTGCGTCCGTCTTTGTAGATACCTTCAAATACCTTTTCGCTTTCCACAGAATCACCTGAATTGGTTAGTTCGTACACTTTCACCTTTACCCGGTCTGTCGTCTCGCTAACCTTGATACGTTTGTTATTGAACAGGATGGTGGTATCGCCTTCCATAGTTGTGGTTGCAGCCGCGAATTGAGTAAGTGAAATAAGAGCTGCCGTAAATAGTAGTACTTTTTTCATCTGTATATTATTTATTATATTGTTATTATTGTTTATTAAAGATCTTTCTTGGTAAAGAGCAGGGTTATCAGGTCGTCGCTATCCAGATCGCCTTCTATGTAAACCAACGTTATAACGCCTTTCTTGCTCACTTTGAAAAGAATAAACCGATTGATGTCCGCCTCTTTCGATGGCATCTGGTAATAGGCCGAAATAACCCCTCCCCCATCTGTCACCTCCTTTATCTTGCGCGCTCCTTCCTGATCGGAAGCCAGGCAGCGCCTCACAAACCGGAGTGCCTCGGCATCCTCTTTTATAGTTATGCTTTTGTAGTGAGTCATACCATAGGTTTCGAGCATTTCGTTGGATAGCTCCACCATAGTTACATTCCGGTTTTTGCCGTACCGTTGGAAAACCTCCTGAATTTTAAGGTCTTTCTGGGCATTTGCTGCCACAGGAAGCAACAGGAGCGCTGCCAGAAGCAGCAACAGCGTGTATTTTTTCTTATTCATCGCTTTGTTTGTAAGATGTATATCTGCCCGTTTCATAACGTTGTATTTATTCTTCGTCGCCAAGCAAGCTGCCCAGCTCCTTTAGTTGATTATCTATAAGTTCCTTATCAGAAAAAACATCCATGGTATGTTTGTATTCATCGGGGGTGGTAGCTACTTCCTGAAGTGATACCAGAGCCATGGAACGAACTTTATCCGGGTCGGAGTAGCACTGACCGTTGATGATCACGTAATTACCAGAACACGGCAGGCCGTTGTTTGCCGGGAAAAAGTATTTTCCGGCCAGTAGCATTACAAACAGGCAGGCTGCCGCTACCGAGAACCAATAATACCGCCTTTTTTCTTTTGGCATCGGAATTACGGTAGCTAACTCCGGTTCCGTCTCTTTCCGGGCAATCTCCTGATCAAAGTAGGCGAACAGGGGCTTATAAACAGCCAGCTCTTCCGGCACATCTGCCTTCGAAAAGAAGCTGCGCAGCATTCGCTCTTCCTGGGCGGATGTTTCGCCTTCAAAATACTTGTTCAGCAATTCCTCTATATTCATTGTTCTATCTGTTTAGCATTAAAAATTGTTCCCTTACTTTTTTACGGGCTCTGGATAAATTGACGCGGACGGATTCTATCTGAGTACCCGTAATTTGAGCTATCTCGCTTAATTCGTATCCCTCTACATCTTTCATCCGGATAATACATTGCTGCAATGTGGGCAGCTGTTGAATAAGTCGGCCGATAATTGCAGCAGCATCGTGCTGCTCGAGCAATTGTTCGGGGGTTACTGTGTCTGCAAGGATCGATTCGCTGTTTTCAGGCATCCTGTCCATACGCTTTGATCTTAGCTTGTCCAGACAAAGGTTCTTTACCACCTGAACCGATAATGCTTCCACACTCTGGTATCCATCCAGCCGATCGCGGATATACCACAGCTTCAGGAAAGCCTCCTGCACGATATCCTCGGCATCGGCTCCATCGTCAGTCAGCTTCACAGAATACTTTAGTAGTTTATCCCGAAGTGGCAATACGGTCGATTTGAATGTTTCCAGTTCCATTGTTTACTGATTAGACGCAGTAAAAGAAAAAACATAACATGAAGAGGTGATTTTTTCAAAAAAAACCTTCCGGCAGTATATTCAGACTGGGGAAGGTTCATTTTTATCAGTTGAAGTGAGATTTTTCCCACGTATAAATACGAGGTTCTGTTTTGAGAAATGGGGCTACTTTCTCGCGTTCTTCTTTACCCAGGTATTGCGGTGTTGTAAAGGTAGCCTTCATCGTAAAATTGTCTTCGCTTAGCGAATACTGTATAAGCTGAATATCCAGCCAGGATGCTGCAAAAAGAAATTCATCGCTTTTGCGGTCGGCATCCTCTCTGAAAAACCAGTCGGTTGTTGCCGGAGTATATAAATCTGTTGCATCAAGACTTTTCCAATCTGTTGTAAAGAATGCCACACGACTGTCGGCCGCCGGACCAAAAACCGTATTAACCACGCAGATGATATAGGTGTTATTTACAAGAGGAAGGCGCTTTATTTCCATAGTGCTGTTGTCCGTTACCTGCAATAAAAGATAATCGGTGGTGAGCTTCTTCAGTGTAGAATAACCCTCCATTGTATTTTTCAGTTTTGCCTCTTTTCCCGAATTATATAAATCGACCAGGTCCTTGCGCCAGGCATTTTCAAGCTGAGGAATATATTGATCGGGCATTGCGGTGAACAAAGAAGCCATCTCCTGCGCACGCAGAGCTGTTAATGCAAATATAAAACAACAGGCAAATAGTATTTTTTTCATTTATTGTTTATTTAGTCCCCAAATATAAGAATATCATTCCTAACAACACAAAGAAAAGATCGACAGCTTTGTTCTTTAAGTTTTTTTCATGGAAGAACAGCGCTCCGGCTGCAAATGTAACCAACACATTGCTTCTTCGTACCATAGATACAATGGAAATCATAGAATCAGGGAAACTTAATGCGTAGAAATAGACAAAATCGGCCACACAAAGAAATAGAGATATCAGTACGATATTCCAGCGCCAGGTAAAAGGTGTTGTTTGCTTCCTGCCGGGATACCAAAGAAATACAAGGACAAAAATCATCAAGATACATTGATAAAAATTATACCAGGATTGAACAGCCATGGGATCGATAAAGCTCATCAGGTATTTATCGTACAGACCACTCATAGATCCGGTAACTGCCGATAGTACCATGCAAAGGATCCATTTATTGTGCGTAAAACGAATCCCTTCTTTTTTGCCGGACGAAGAGAGCATATAAAAAGAGATGATAGCCAGCGAAACGCCAATCCATTGATATACATTTAACCGCTCCTGAAAAATAAGTAATGCTCCTAATAAAGTCATTACCGGCTGAGTTGCTTTAATTGGACCGGTTAATGTGAGTGGCAGATGTTTGGTTGCAAAATAGGCAAAATGCCAGGATGCAAGCACGATAACCGCCTTTAGAATAATATAGCCATGTACATATAACGGAACCTTTGGTACGTAAAACAGTGTTCCCTCCAATAACTGAGGATTCCATGCCGAGATCACCACAAAAGGCAAAAAGACTATGCTACAAATTAAAGTATTGAAAAATAGCACTGGAATTACTGCATTCCCGTTAAGAGAAAGCTTCTTATTTATATCGTAACAGCCCAATAAAAAGGCAGAAACGAAGGCCAAGCCTAACCACATATCTTAGTTGTTTTTAATAAATAGTTCCTCCGGGTAGGTAACGTTCACCAAAAAAAGGGCATGTCCCGGTGCGGATGTCCCGGCTTTACAGCGGTCTTGTTGTTCAATTACATCCCGAAATCCCTGGATAGATAATTTGCCGCGTCCTACCTCAAGGAGCGTGCCTACAATTGCCCTTACCATGTTACGCAGAAAACGATCTGCCTGAATGGTGAATATCCAAACATCGCCATCCTGCTTCCATTCGGCTTGCATAATCTTGCAATTGTTTGTTTTCACATCGGTATGTAATTTGCTGAAACTGGTGAAATCTGTATACTTGAATAATTCCTTACAGGCCTCATTCATTTTTGCAAAATCGGGCTGCACCGGTAGTTTATATACAGTTTCGTGATTAAAGGGGTCTTTCTTATCGGTGATATAATAATTGTAGGTACGTGATGTGGCCGAAAAACGGGCATGTGCATCAGATACTACAGGAACAATATTGTATACGGCAATGTCTTTGGGCAACAGACGGTTCAATTTGCCGGCTAAATGAGAAAGATCAGTTATTTCTGTTTCCCAATCAAAATGGGCTACCATCAAACGGGCATGCACACCGGCATCTGTTCTTCCGGCACCTACCACAGGAACCGGTTTTCGAAGCAATATACCAAGTGCTTCTTCGAGACATTGTTGTACCGTTACTCCATTGGGTTGCACCTGCCATCCACAGTAATTCTTTCCGTTGTAACCTAAATAAATAAAATACCGATTCACGATTGATTGTCTGTTTATTTAAACGATGGTGCAAAGGTAGCAATTTCTTTTCCAAAAATAAGAAGGAGAGAATACCGTGTTACCGATACCCTCTCCTTTTCATATATGCTTTAGCAGAAACGTGTGACTATTTTGTTACAATTTTCAGCTTTGCTCCTTTCAGTCCCTTCGTGGTTGCTTCAAAGGTAATCTCTCCTGCTTTATCGCCGGATTGAACGATGGCAGTAAGCTGGCCGCTGAACAGCTTCATACGTGGATGATGGAACAACTCCAGACTTACACTGTTTCCGTTGGCTGCAGCACGATAAGATCCTGCTCCTTTCACTTTAAATTCAATCTGATTGGTGGCATCCGGAATCAGGTTACCATCCTTATCGACCACTCTCACATTGATGAATGACAAGTCTTTTCCATTGGCCGACAATTCGCTGCGATCGGCCGACAGTTCAATACGATGAGGCTTTCCAGCAGTACGAATTTCCTTTTCGGCAACAGCTTTTCCGTTTTCATCGTATGCAACAACTTTTACCGTACCGGGTTCGTACTTCGTATCCATCCACATCAGACGATAGCGTTGCTGACGCTCGAATGCTTCCTGCGATTCTTTACTACCGGTGTTGTGTACTGTTTTGGTAAGATCTTTGGTGCGTTTACCCTGACTCTTTCCATTGATGAACACCTCTGCAGAAGGATAGTTGGTATAAACGAAAATTGGCGTTACTTCTCCTTCACGTCCTTTCCAGTTCCAGTGAGGCAGGATATGCAACGTTTCTTCTTTAGAATTCCAATGACTGCGGTACAGGTAGTAACGGTCTTTTGGAATACCGGCAAGGTCTATAATACCAAATAAGCTGCTGTGACTTGGCCAGTTGGTATAATAAGGTGTTGGCTCACCCAAATAGTCGAAACCTGTCCACACAAATTCGCCAATGGCGTAAGGCAGGTCTTCGTGCTGGATAAAGTCGTCTTCCGGCAGGTTAGACCATCCGCAATGTTCAACATCGTAAGAAGAACTCTGGTGGTCGTCGTATGTCTTCATGGAGGCTCTTACTACCGGGAATTTATATACACCGCGTGAGCTAACAGTTGATGCGGTTTCGCTTCCCAATACTATCTGTTGCGGCAGTTTTTTATAAGCTTCCTGGTACATATGAGGACGGTAGTTAAATCCGGCCACTTCCATTACTGCTGCAAAGTTATTGTTAAGTACATGTTGCGGCTGATCCATCCCCTGAGTAACTGGACGTGTGGGATCTTCGCGGTGACAGATATCCTGAAGGAAACGGCCTATTTTAGAGCCGCCTTCAATTCCTTGCTCCGGTACTTCGTTTCCGATACACCACATAACCAGACTGGCGCTGTTGCGATAGTTATGCAGCAGATTCACCATATCTTTTTCGGCCCATTCATCAAACAGATGATTGTAACCGTTCTTTACCTTGGGGTGTTTCCATTCGTCGAATGATTCGGCCATCACCATCATCCCCATCTCATCGCAGGCACGTACCAATTCGGGGGCAGGCATATTATGTGATGTACGGATCGCGTTACATCCCATATCTTTAAGAATACGGATTTGTCTGCGAATTGCGGCATCGTTTACGGCAGCTCCTAACGGTCCGAGATCGTGATGATTACAAACACCTTTAAATACAGTTCGCTTGCCATTCAGGAAAAACCCTTTGTCGGGGATTACCTCAATAGATCTGATTCCAAAAGTAGTTGTATATACATCTTTCTCAATATTCCCCTGATACAGCTTGGATTCGGCAGTGTATAAAACCGGATTTTCTGTATCCCAGCATACTGGGTTTTCAACAAACAGTTCCTGGGTAAAAAGATCTTGGTCGTAAGACGAAAGAACTTTTTCCTGAGATGCGACTGTTCGTCCCTGCTCATCTTTCAATGCTGTTACCAGTCTGTATTGATCAGGTGCCGAGGCAGACGGACGGACTAGTTTTGTCTTCACATTTACCTTCGCAAATTCTTTTGTAATAACTGGCGTAGTAATCTGCGTACCCCAGATAGGAATGTGGGCATCTTCTGTTACTATAACATGTACATTCCGGTAAATACCGGCTCCGGGATACCAACGTGAAGACTCAGGATAGTTTTCCAAACGAACGGCTATCGTATTTTTTTCTCCCGGTTTGAGGAATTCTGTTATATCAAAATGGAATGAATTATAGCCGTAAGGCCAGTAGCCTACCTTCTTTCCATTTATATAGACATTCGCATGGCTCATAGCTCCATCAAAAAGTATGGAAGCTTTTTTTCCTTTTGTAAACTGAGGAAGTTGAAAAGAAGTACGGTACCAGCCAACACCAACAAATGGAAGTCCGCCTGTACGGCCGGCATGTTCTAAGGCTTCCTTTTGACCATCCTGGGTTATGGCTACCTCTTGTTTATCATTTTGTGAACTGAAAGGACCGTAAATCGCCCAATCGTGAGGCACTGTAACAGTCTGCCACTTACTATCATCAAATTCGGGATTGATTGCCCCGGAATTATCTTCTCTGGTAAATTTCCAGTTCTTTTCAAGAAGAATTTCGGTCCGTACCTGTGCCATAGTTGCCGACAGAATACATAACCAACAAAATAATGCCAGATTAATTTTTCTCATGCTTGATACTGATTGTTTAAATATTAGTTTCTTGTTTCGCAACAAAAATAGCTAAATTTGCACCTTTAAACAAATTCATATAACAAAAAACACCATGTTTATCCAACTTGCTTTCGTTTTAACAGCTATAATACTAGGTGCAAGGCTCGGAGGTATCGGTCTTGGAATTCTGGGAGGACTCGGATTAGCGGTTCTTACTTTCGGATTCGGACTTGCCCCCACCTCACCCCCTATCGATGTGATGCTTATGATTGTTGCCGTTATTGCGGCGGCAGGTTGCATGCAGGCTGCCGGAGGACTTGATCTGATGGTAAAGCTTGCCGAAAAACTACTTCGGAAAAATCCTGCACAGATAACGATATTAAGTCCTATCGTAACCTATCTTTTTACATTCATTGCCGGCACCGGCCATGTGGCCTACTCGGTTTTGCCAGTGATCGCAGAAGTAGCGACTGAAACAAAAATACGTCCTGAACGTCCTCTCGGTATAGCAGTTATTGCATCACAACAGGCAATTACTGCAAGTCCGATATCTGCAGCCACCGTTGCCCTGCTAAGTATGTTATCTGGTTTTGATATTTCCTTATTTGACATACTGAAGATAACGGTGCCATGTACATTGGCTGGAATTCTTATTGGCGCTTTTTTTTCACTTCGCGTTGGGAAAGAGTTAATGGATGATCCTGAATTCAAAAGAAGAGTAAGTTTAGGCGAATTTGACGAGCGCAAACTTGAGTTGACTGATGTAAAAAACAGAACAAAAGCGGCTATCTCTGTTGGCATCTTTATTTTCTCAACCCTTTGTATCGTCCTTTTCGGATCATTTGAAAGTCTGCGACCCACATTCACCACCAATGGAGAAAGCATAACCCTGGGAATGAGTGCTATTATCGAAATCTGTATGCTATCTGCCGCCGCTCTAATTCTTCTGACTACTAAAACCGATGGGGTTAAAGCAGCCCAAGGATCTGTTTTTATGGCTGGTATGCAAGCTGTAGTAGCTATTTTCGGTATTGCCTGGATGGGAGATACCTTTATTGCAGGAAATATGGCTGAATTAAGAGGTGCGATTGAGGGTGTTGTTACTCAAATGCCTTGGTTGTTCGGTTTTGCTTTGTTTATAATGTCCATCTTGCTTTACAGTCAGGCCGCAACCATCAGAGCCCTGCTTCCATTAGGTATAGCTTTGGGAATTTCGCCCTATATGCTTATTGCCTTATTTCCTGCAGTAAACGGATATTTCTTTGTACCCAATTACCCAACTGTTGTCGCAGCTATTAATTTTGATCGTACAGGTACCACACGTATTGGCAAATACGTACTAAACCACTCATTTATGATGCCGGGACTAATTGCCACAGGTGTGGCTGTTGGATTGGGATTACTGATGATTCAGCTATTTAATTAACGGGCTGTAATGTGAAAACAACCTTGCTTACGCTCGTGTTTAACATAACAACGATCCGCCTTTTGCAAATCCCTTAAAACCATAGCTAAAACCATTTTAAGATCTTCTTTCGGTATTGAGAGCGTATCTGTTTCGTCTATTTTGACAAAACGGTTCCACGAAACATCGAAAGTAGTTCCGTATTGGTGAGCCGAATTTAGCGAAGAGTTTAAATTCCTTTTTCTAAGCTTTTTAATATCATCAACTGTACGAGTAATACTGGTTACCTTTATTTTATAAATTGAGGCATTATGATTAGTCAGTGAGTCCTGAAAATTACGTCCTATTTCCTCCAGAAGTTCGGCTGCCTCCGGGACAAGAAAAGGAATTGAGTGTGTGAGCTCTTCCACTTCGTAATAATCGTTGGTGGTTATTTCTTCCATTTTGCGTGAAGCATGTTCAGCTTCTTCTCTGGAAGAAACCGGCTCTATTCCTATTTTTAATGCAGAAGAAAGATGAAGATCGTTTAAATCATTAAAATCCCGGTTATAGCTTCCTTTAAACCAAATGCGTTTTAATTCGCCGCGTTTTTCGTTGCATGAATAGAAGATAGTTGTAAAAGAGATTGTTAAAAGCAATAGCAGAAGCTTATTATTTATTTTCATACTTATTATTTATATTACAGAAAAGGAGCTTGTTAAATGGAAAAGTTTTTGGCCTTCGGACAATTAACGCTCGTTTCATTTTTTAGTTTTTCAATGCAAATATAATAAAAACTAAAATTAATAAAAGGACCATAATATAAAAAGCAAATAAAAAGCGCGGATACAACAACTGATTGAGATTATTATTACTTTTGTAATTCCAAAAAACAGAAGATTAGAATAAACACTGAATGATTGAACGCATATATATTCTTGAGAGTGTAGATCCGGTCATTTTTTACGGAGTAAACAACTCAAACATGCAGCTGATTAAAACGCTGTTCCCCAAATTACGCATAGTTGCACGCGGAAATGTTATGAAAGTAATCGGAGACGAAGACGAATCCGAACTCTTCCTCAAGAAGATACGCGAAGTGGAAAAATACTGTGAAGAATATAATTCGTTGACTGAAGATATTATTCTTGATATCATTAAGGGCAATACACCTCCGGTCGTAAAGCAGGAGAACCTGATTATTCATGGGATGAATGGAAAGGCCATTGTTGCCCGCACCCCCAATCAACAACTTCTGGTGGAGGCTTTTCAAGAAAACGATCTTGTTTTCGCAACCGGACCTGCAGGCTCCGGCAAAACCTTCGTTGCAATTGCTCTTGCAGTCAAGGCTCTAAAAAACAAAGAGGTAAAAAAGATTATATTAAGCCGACCGGCTGTTGAGGCTGGAGAAAAGCTTGGATTCCTTCCCGGCGAGATGAAAGATAAATTGGATCCATATCTGCAACCTTTATATGATGCGCTTCAGGAAATGATTCCGGGGGCCAAGTTAAAGGAATATATGGAAAACAATATTATTCAGATTGCTCCTTTGGCATACATGCGCGGACGCACGCTCAATGATGCTGTAATTATTCTGGATGAAGCTCAAAACACAACAACTCACCAGATAAAAATGTTTCTTACAAGGCTAGGCATAAATGCCAAGATGATAGTTACCGGAGATATTACGCAGATTGACCTGCCTCCTACTGCTACGTCTGGTCTTATACAAGCTATGAAAATCTTGAAAGGTGTTTCAGGTATTGGCAAAATTGAATTTAATAAAAAAGATATAGTAAGGCATAAACTCGTAAAACGGATTGTGGAGGCTTACGAAAAACACGATGCGAAACGAGCTGCCGAACGTGAAGAAAAAAGGCAATTTATAAACGAAGATTCTCAAAATAAATAAGGTTATGAAGAAGGCGTTAGTTAGAACAGATTTCAATTTCCCAGGACAGAAGAGTGTATATCATGGTAAAGTTCGTGATGTGTATAACATCAATGACGATTTGCTGGTAATGGTGGCAACCGACCGTATCTCGGCATTTGATGTGGTTTTACCGGAAGGTATTCCTTACAAAGGACAAGTATTAAACCAGATTGCTTCCAAATTTCTGGATGCCACACAAGACATTGTTCCGAACTGGAAACAGGCAACACCAGATCCAATGGTAACCGTAGGCCTCATGTGTGAAGGATTCCGTGTAGAAATGGTGATACGTGGATACCTTACAGGTAGTGCATGGAGAGAATATAAAGCTGGCGCCCGTACGTTGTGTGGTGTAGCTTTACCAGAAGGCATGAAAGAAAATCAAAAATTCCCAACTCCGATTATTACTCCAACAACGAAAGCAGATGAAGGACATGATGAGAATATTTCGAGAGAAGAAATTATAGAACAAGGTCTTGTATCGAAAGAAGATTATGAGATGCTTGAAAAGTACACAATGGCTTTGTTCTTGCGTGGAACTGAAATGGCAGCAGAAAAAGGCCTTATCCTGGTTGACACAAAATATGAGTTTGGTAAAAAAGACGGTAAGATCTATCTGATTGACGAAATCCACACTCCGGACTCATCACGCTATTTTTATGCAGAAGGTTACGAAGAACGTTTCGAAAAAGGTGAAGAACAAAAGCAACTTTCAAAAGAATTTGTTCGTCAGTGGTTAATCGCAAACGGCTTCCAAGGTAAAACCGGTCAGCAAGTTCCTTTGATGACTCCCGAATATTGCGATAGCGTATCGGAGCGTTATATTGAACTTTATGAAAATATTGTTGGCGAAAAATTTCAGAAAGCGGATACTGATAATCTGGTAAGCCGTATTGAAAAGAATGTTATGTCATATCTTCAGTCGAAATAATGGAATACGGTCCAGAAAAAATATTACCGTATAACAACGACGAACAAAAAAGTACACAGGTCCGGCGAATGTTTGATTCAATCGCCGGCACCTATGACTTGCTTAACCATGCATTGTCATTTGGTATCGATAAAGGTTGGCGAAAAAAAGGGATTAGTTTTCTAAAACCATATGCCCCGATGGTAGTTCTGGATATAGCTACCGGAACAGGAGATCTGGCTATTTCGATTTATAAAATGTTAGCTCCAAACAAAATTATCGGAGCCGATATTTCGGAAGGGATGATGGATGTAGGAAGAAAGAAAGTAGCTGATTTAGGATTGTCGTCCACTATCCTTTTTGAACAACAGGATTGTTTGAATCTCTCCTATGAAGAAAATTCGTTCGATGCAATTACTGCAGCATTTGGTGTTCGTAATTTTGAAAATATTGAAAAAGGCATTTCGGAAATGTACAGAGTTCTTCGTCCCGGAGGTCATGTTATGATATTGGAGCTTTCAACTCCTGCGCATTTTCCCATGAAACAACTTTACAAAATTTACTCAAACACAGTTATTCCATTTATAGGTCGTTTTCTTTCAAAAGAAAAAACAGCTTATCACTATCTGCCTGCATCAATAAAAGTCGTTCCTCAAGGTAAGGATATGACAGCCATTCTGACTAAATGTGGTTTTAAAGAGGCTAAATTCTGTACATTTACGTTTGGAATTTGTTCTATGTATACAGGAATCAAATAATATCATTATATCTCTTATGCAAAAATACGGTTTAATAGGCTACCCTCTCAGCCATTCATTTTCTAAAGCTTACTTTAATCAAAAGTTTGAAATTGAAAAGATTGATGCTGAATATGTTAACTTTGAGATTCCAAATATCAAAGAATTTAAAAATGTTATAAAGGAAAACCCTGATTTGTGCGGTCTAAACGTTACTTTACCCTATAAAACGCAAATAATACCACTATTGGATGACATCGACGAAGATGCCAGACTCATTGGTGCTGTTAATGTGATAAAATTCAGTAAAGGTTTTTTTGGCAAAACCAAACTAAAGGGATACAATTCGGATATTATAGGATTCAAGAAGTCGATTGAGCCTTTATTGAATGACACCCATCGTAAGGCTTTGATCTTAGGAACCGGGGGTGCTTCGAAAGCCGTTTTCCAGGGGTTAAAACAAATGGGGGTCGGAGCCACATTCGTATCCAGGAAACCTCAGGATTTCTGTATTACCTATAACGAGATAACTCCCAAAACCATGGAAAAGTACACCGTAATTATCAATACGACTCCTGTTGGAATGTTTCCGAATATAAATGAATGTCCTGATATTCCATACGATTTAGTAACTCCCAATCATTTGCTTTACGATTTGCTATACAATCCCGACGAAACTCTTTTTATGAAAAAAGGTAAAGAACAGGGAGCTGTAGTAAAAAACGGTTTAGAGATGTTACTACTTCAGGCCTTTGCTGCCTGGGAGATATGGCAAAAATAAATTAAACTACTCGCTTCGGGTCAACACAAATTCTTGTGTAACAAAAAAATGAATTTTAAATGATTCATTTTTTTTTGTGCGCCTTTCTGTTGCTAAAAATACTCCTTCATTCGAATATTGGAACGGATGAATTTGAAGATGTTCCTTAAAATCCACATCCGATTGCCCTATCATCTTGAAAAGTGTTTCTTTAGCGCTCCAATAAACAAGTAAATGTTCTGTTTCATAATGCGCATCAATTTGAGAGTCTTCGGAAGCCGACATAAAACGGGTACGGATCTTTTTAACCCGATCTGACATATATTCAATATCTATACCTGCAGCAGGGTTATCAGACAAAATCACTGCAGCAAACCCTTTTGTATGAGAGATACTAATCCTTTTGGATAAGCCAACCAAGAACGGAGCTCCGGCATCGGTATAGGAAATATCAGGTTCAAATCCAAGCAATCGTTTAACAAGAACTCTTGAGGCCAACCATTCGCGCTTTCTAGCTTCAGTCATCGTATCTGTAACAAATGAATAATAGGGTTGCTTATTTTCCAATAACTTCAACAACTCATCTGAAGATTCTTCAATCTTCCATATTCCCCAAAGAGGCAAGCTATGTTCTACAAGCAACGGCATTTTTTATTCATTTAAATTTTATGAACGAAAAGCTATTCTATTCCGTCAACAGGGTATATTTCACTTTTAAAATTCGACGATTATCAGCCTCCAATACCTGAAAACGGTATTGTTTATAGTCGATAATCTCTCTTCGCTCCGGCAGGTCACCTTTTATTTCGAGAAGTAATCCGGCTAAGGTTTCAACTTCTTCGGTAAGAGAACCAAATTCATCCTCATTTACATTCACCACCCTGAAAAAATCAGACAATTGAATTTTAGCCTCAAAAATATAACTGCCGTCCGATAACAATGAATACTGTTTTTCTTCCTCATCGTATTCGTCAGATATATCACCGACAATCTCTTCAAGAATATCTTCCATTGTTACCAAACCGGAAGTTCCCCCAAACTCATCAACAACAATGGCCATGTGAATTTTATTGGTACGGAACTCCTCCAGTAAATCATCTATTTTTTTTGTTTCAGGCACAAAATAAGCGGGGCGAATAAGGCTTTGCCAACGAAAAGCAGCTGGTTTATCCAGGTAAGGCAAAAGATCTTTTATGTATAGAATTCCCCTTATATTATCTTCTGTTCCAGAAAAAACCGGAATGCGGGAATAGCCGGTTTTAATAATTGAATCTATTACAAAACGAAAATCCGCTTTAATCTCTATGTCCTCCATATCAAGCCTTGAGGTCATAATCTCTTTGGCAGTTTTGCTATAAAACTTTATTATATCGGCAAGCATCTCTTTTTCTTCTGGTATTTCACTCGAAGTTAACTCCAATGCCATAGATAAATCATCAACAGAAAGCTCGTTTCTCTTCTTTGCCAACATCTTATTAATCATATCTGTTGAAGATACAAGTATTTTAGCAACAGGCCGGATTACTTTTACTGCAGCACTCAATGCCGGAGCAGATTTTCTTACAAACCGTAACGAATTCTTTGATGCGTATATTCGAGGTATAATTTCGCCGAAAAGCAGGAGTAAAAAAGTAATTACTGCGATCTGAACGACTATCGACCCTCCAGAAATATATGGCAAAGCAAAAATAGAATTCAGTCCATATGCACAAAGCATTACAACAGTTACGTTTACAAGGTTGTTCAGGACTAAAATCGTCGCTAACAAATAGGCCGGATTCTTAAGAAAATATTGGATCGTATTATCTGATGAATGCTCTCCTTTGCGTATTGTATTTAATTCATCCTGTTCCAAAGAAAAAAAAGCAATCTCCGAAGCAGATATAAAAGCAGATATAAACAAAAGAAATAATGCCAATACTAAAGCTACAACAGGCCCTGTAGCAAGGGTATGCATACCTATTTCATTAAAAAATTCCGATAAAAAATAATCAGAGTCCAAGTGGATATATTTTAGTTAAACAATAAAGGCAGTTTCAAAAGTTTACAATGTTTTAAAACTGCCTTACAAAAATACGATATTATTAGAATGGTAAATCATCCTCACTATTATTTCCTTCCAGAGAAGGATTCTGTTGAGCCATTGGTTGCGAATATGCAGTTGATGGTTGATTCTGCATTGGCTGCTGAGCAGTTGTAGCTGCCGGCTGAGTAGCACTTTCGGCAGGACGACCCGAGCTAAAAAACTCTACTCTGTCCGCATGAATCTCTGTCAGATATCGTTTTATTCCATTTTGATCATCATATGTACGGGTACGTATCTTCCCTTCAACATACACCATTGACCCCTTCTTCACCCACTTTTCAACAAACTGGACCTGATCTCTACGAACCACAATATTATGCCACTCTGTACGCTCCGGTACAACCGTTCCGTTTGACAAAGTGTATCCTCTTTCTGATGTAGCCATCGGAAAATTGGCAACTGCACTACCGCTATCAAAATATCTTACATCCGGATCCTTACCAACGTTTCCGATTAATATTACTTTATTCAAAGACATAAGCTTCTATTTATTAATTAGTACACAAAGAAAATAATTTTTGCTCAATTAGCAAAGCTTTCAGCCAGTTTATCAAAATAAATATGAGTCAATCTTGAAATTGCATAATTATCCAATTCTGATGAATTTATTTCGATAAACTTATCCAATGTCGAATCTTTGTTTGAGATTCGGACTTTATAAAAATTGGCATAAATAACCTGATGCGATAATACGTGTTTTTTTTCATTTAACATTAACGTTATATCAAGAGGCGTTTGAAAACCAAATATGGCTTTAAAGTCTGGCAAATTACTTAATTCAGTAAAATTGACAGATTGTCCGGTTTCAATCAAGGGAAACTCATATAATCCTTTCCATATATCACTTTTATCACGTCTGCTTAAGAATGTCCGATCGTTCCATTCAATATGAAAATAGTTAAAGTAACGATTTCTGCTTTTCGTTTTATGCTGTTTAACGGGATAATCCAGTACATTTCCTCCAGCAAAGGCAAGACATTTATGCTGAAATGGGCACGACGTACAGGATGGAGCCTGAGGGGTACAAACCAATGCACCAAAATCCATCACCGCCTGGTTGTGCATCGACGCGTTAGATGGATTAATCAACATATTTGCCAATTCATAGAATTCTTTCTTTCCCTTGCCGGTATCAATTGGAGTATCTAAAGCAAATAGCCTTGAGAAAACCCTGTAAACATTTCCATCAACAACCGGATATGGCATATTCCAGGCAAAAGAGGCAATAGCAGCTGCGGTATACTCTCCAATACCTTTGAGGGACAAGATTGTCTCATAGGATGAGGGGAAAATCCCACCACAGTGTAACATAATATATTGGGCACTGGCATGCAAATTACGTGCTCTGCTGTAATAACCGAGTCCTTGCCAATACTTCAGAACCTCTTCCTCGGAAGCTGCAGCTAAAGCATCAACAGTTGGAAAACGGTCAATAAACCTATAATAGTAATCTAATCCCTGAACAACCCGGGTCTGCTGGAGAATAATTTCTGAGATCCAGATTTTATATGGATCCGTTGTTTGTCGCCAGGGCAAATCTCTTTGGTTTTCTTTATACCAATCTACAAGCATCGTGCTTATTTCTATATCTTTATCAGTTTGTTTCATACAATAAATTCAATATGTAAACCCTTCCAATTTATCAATGGGCAACGCAAACTTACAGATATAAAATGGATTGCGATAAATCTTTTTTCTAAAAAATAGAGATACAATGCTTTTTAGGTTCAATAAAAAGCTATATATTTGCATTCCAAAAAATTAATAGGTCAAAACATTTAATTAATTTATAGACATGACTAAAGCGGATATTGTTAGCGAGATTTCTAAAAATACCGGTATTGACAAAGCAACGGTATTAGCAAGCGTTGAATCTTTTATGGATATCGTAAAGAATTCTCTATCACAAGGAGACAATGTATACTTAAGAGGATTTGGAAGTTTCGTAATCAAGAAAAGAGCTCAAAAAACAGCTCGTAATATTTCCAAAAACACGACAATCATTATTCCGGAACATAATATTCCGTCGTTTAAACCAGCAAAAACATTCCTGAACGAAGTTAAGTAAAAAAATAATTATTATACGTTTAATTAAAATTTAAAAGCGATGCCAAGCGGAAAGAAAAGAAAGAGACATAAGATGTCTACGCACAAGCGCAAAAAGAGACTGAAAAAGAATAGACATAAGAAAAAATAAGTCTAGGTAAAGTAACTCTAAAGAACAAACTTAATTGTGACCTTTTAAGTTTGTTCTTTGCGTATTTAAGAAGGTCTAATTAAAAAAATCCTCTTTATTGTGATTAGTGAATTAGTAGTAGATGTACAGCCAAAAGAGGTATCAATAGCCATACTGGAGGATAAGAATCTGGTTGAGCTTCAGAAAGAAGCCAGAAACTTATCGTATGCAGTAGGTGATATCTATCTGGGAAAAGTAAAGAAGCTTATGCCCGGGCTGAATGCTGCATTCATTGATGTAGGGTATAAAAAGGATGCATTTCTTCACTATCTGGACTTAGGTCCAAATTTTAACACCCAACAAAAATTTCTTAAGCAAGCTTTAAGCGACCAAAAGAAATTACCGGTCTTTTCAAAAATACAGATTCTTCCGGAGATTGAAAAAGAAGGAAGTATCAGTGATGTGTTGAAAGTTGGACAGGAGGTGTTAGTTCAAATTGCAAAAGAACCGATATCAACAAAAGGGCCACGTCTTACATCCGAACTGTCTTTTGCAGGAAGATATATAGTACTGATCCCATTTTCTGATAAGGTTTCCGTTTCACAAAAAATAAAATCAAGCGAAGAAAGAGCTCGTTTACGTCAGCTTATCCAAAGCATTAAGCCTAAAAACTTTAGTGTAATTGTTCGTACTTCTTCGGAAGGAAAACGCGTAGCCGAACTTGATCATGAGTTAAAGACATTATTGAAACGATGGGAAGATAATATTGTAAAAGTACCTAAAGCTAAAGCTCCTTCTATTGTTTACGAAGAAACAGGAAGAACAGTAGCGCTACTTCGTGATATATTCAATCCATCATTTCAACACATTTATGTAAATGATACGGACTTTTATAATAGTGTAAAAGATTATGTTAGTTTAATTGCTCCGGGAAGATCTGATATCGTACAGTTATATACGGGCGAGCTTCCCATTTTTGATAATTTTGCAATAACCAAACAGATCAAATCGCTATTTGGACGTACTGTTACATATAAAAGTGGAGCGTACCTTATTATTGAGCATACCGAAGCGATGCACGTTATTGACGTAAATAGCGGCAATCGATCCAAGGGAAGCGATGCACAGGAAAAAACAGCTATTGATGTTAATATTTCTGCCGCAGATGAAATAGCCCGCCAACTTCGCCTCCGCGATATGGGCGGAATCATTGTAATCGACTTCATAGACATGACAGAATCTGCCAACAGGCAAAAGCTGTTCGAACATATGAACAAGGCAATGTCTAGCGATCGTGCAAAACACAATATACTGCCCTTAAGTAAATTCGGTCTTATGCAAATAACCCGTCAGCGGGTCCGTCCGGCTATGGACGTTGAAACAACAGAGTCGTGTCCAACGTGTTTTGGAACAGGCACAGTAAAACCTTCCATTTTATTTACGGAAAGTCTGGAAGGAAAAATAGATTGTTTGGTAAACAAACACAATGTGAAGAAATTTGTTCTGCACGTACATCCCTATGTTGCAGCATTTATTAACAAGGGAATATTCCCTTTAAGTTGGAGGTGGAAAATGAAGTACACCTATGGTCTTAAAGTCATTCCAAATCAAAGCCTCGCTTTTATGGAATACAAATTTATCGATCCGGATAAAAACGAATTGGATATGCTAGAAGAAAAAGAGATCAAATAACGATAAGACCCTCTGTGGAAGTTGCCACAGAGGGTCTTTCTTTTAATAATAGGCAGAAAACAAAGCTGACTAAATGACATAAGTTCTGACAGATTCTTATTAGGTTTTGTAAAAGTTTAGATTTTGGCATAGCATTTGTTATTGAATAGTTGTTCCATCCTCCTACAAGATGGTGGATAGATAAAGAATAAACAATTAATAATAAAATAAGAATCATGGGAAAGATTATTGGTATTGACTTAGGAACAACCAACTCATGTGTTGCCGTTCTTGAAGGTAACGAACCGGTTGTTATTACTAACAGCGAAGGTAAAAGAACTACACCTTCAATTGTTGCATTTGTAGAAGGTGGCGAACGTAAGGTGGGTGATCCAGCAAAACGTCAGGCCATTACAAACTCTGAAAAGACAATATTCTCAATTAAGCGTTTCATGGGAGAAACGTTTGATCAGGTACAGAAAGAAATCTCACGCGTTTCATATAAAGTTGTACGTGGCGATAACAACACTCCCCGTGTTGATATAGACGGTCGTCTGTATACTCCACAGGAGATTTCGGCTATGGTACTTCAAAAAATGAAGAAAACTGCCGAAGATTACCTTGGACAAGAGGTAACAGATGCCGTTATTACAGTTCCTGCCTACTTCAGCGAGTCTCAACGTCAGGCGACTAAAGAAGCAGGAGAGATTGCAGGACTTAATGTTCGTCGTATCGTAAACGAACCAACTGCAGCATCTTTGGCATATGGTCTGGATAAGACATCTAAGGATATGAAAATTGCAGTGTTTGACCTTGGTGGAGGAACATTTGATATTTCCATTCTGGAACTTGGAGACGGTGTATTTGAAGTAAAATCTACTAATGGTGATACACACCTTGGAGGAGATGATTTCGACCATGTTATTATCGATTGGCTGGCTCAGGAATTTATTAATGAAGAAGGCATCGATCTTCGTAAAGACCCAATGGCTTTACAAAGATTGAAAGAAGCTGCCGAAAAAGCTAAAATTGAGCTTTCAAGCACAACCAGCACCGAAATTAATTTGCCTTACATTATGCCGGTAAACGGTGTGCCAAAACACTTGGTAAAAACATTGAGCCGTGCTAAATTTGAACAATTGGCAGATAAACTGATCCAGGCATGTGTTGAACCTTGTCGTAAAGCATTAAGTGATGCCAACTTATCAACTTCAGATATTGATGAGGTAATTTTGGTAGGTGGATCAACCCGTATTCCTGCTATTCAGGCAATTGTTGAGAAGTTCTTTGGCAAAGCTCCCTCAAAAGGAGTTAACCCGGATGAAGTAGTTGCTGTAGGTGCTGCAATTCAAGGTGGTGTTCTTTCAGGAGAAGTGAAAGATATTCTTTTGCTTGATGTTACTCCTCTTTCTTTAGGTATCGAAACAATGGGTGGTGTTATGACGAAATTAATTGAGGCAAACACTACAATTCCAACAAAGAAATCGGAAACATTTACAACAGCAGTAGACAATCAGCCTTCGGTTGAAATCCATGTTCTTCAAGGAGAACGCTCGTTAGCGAAAGATAATAAATCTATCGGTAAATTCAATCTGGACGGTATCCCGGCTGCTCAACGTGGTGTTCCACAGATTGAAGTAACATTTGACATCGACGCAAACGGTATTTTGAATGTTTCGGCTAAAGACAAAGCTACAGGCAAGGCGCAGAGTATCCGCATCGAAGCTTCAAGTGGCCTGAACGATGACGAAATCAAACGTATGAAAGATGAAGCCGCTGCAAATGCAGAAGCTGATAAGAAAGAAAAAGAACGTATCGACAAACTGAATCATGCAGACAGTTTGATTTTCAATACTGAGAAGCAGCTGAAAGAGTTTGGAGATAAGCTTCCAGCCGATAAGAAAGGTCCGATCGAAGCAGCTCTTGCTAAATTGAAAGAGGCCCACAAAGCTCAGGACTTAGCTGCAATTGATTCTGCCACAACAGAATTAAACAATGTATTCCAGGCTGCCAGTCAAGAGATGTACAATGCTCAGAATGCACAGCAAGGCGGTGCACAACCGGGACCTGACTTCAATCAGCAAGCCGGCGGAAGCCAAAGCAACAAACAAGACGGAGGTGTAACTGATGTCGACTTTGAAGAAGTGAAGTAATCAGATATTACGATAATAAAAGGCGCTCTAACATATTAGAGCGCCTTTTATATTTTCTTCCGGATGGTTAATCTTTCAGGGAAGTATTGTAAAAGTGTCTGCGTCTTTCCATGCGGGAAATTTTGTACGCAGTTCTGTAACTTCATCCATCGACAGGGTTACAGTGCGGGTAACCTCTTCCCGTTTACCGGCATCGGCTATTTTTTTGCCTTTGGGTGAGATAATAAGGGAGTCGCCCCGATAAGTAAATCCTTTTCCATCTATACCAACGCGGTTTACACCGCAAACATAGGCCATATTTTCGATGGCTCTTGCCTGCAACAATAGCTTCCAGACCTTCTTACGGGCTTCGGGCCAGTTAGCACAATATACAAGCAAATCATACTCATTATTCACATTACGGCTCCATACCGGGAAACGTAAATCATAGCAAACCAGAAGACAGATATTCCATCCCTTATAAGAAACAATCAATCGCTTGTTACCTGGTGTAAAATGGAGATCCTCCTGTCCCATTTGAAACAGATGTCTTTTATCGTAAAAACTGGCTTCACCCTCGGGGGTAATAAAAAAGGCGCGGTTATAAAACTTTCCGTTTTCCTTAGCTATAAAACTTCCTGCAATTGCCATCTGATAGTTGGATGCCCACTTTTTCACCGTGACAACAGTAACACCATCTGCATCATCAGCCAATTCTTCCACGTTCATAGAGAAACCCGTAGTAAAGGTCTCCGGTAAAACAGCTAAATCTGTTTTGCCGCTAATACGGCGCAGCAACTCTCCATAGTACCCAAGGTTTTCGTTCAAATCCTCCCAAATAATATGGGTTTGAATCATACTTACTCGTAAATTTTCTGCCATATCGGTAATAATTAATTTAAGGTTAACAAGCTAACGTATCTTTTATTCAACGAAATTCTCAGCATTTTTGCCTTGAACACCTTTATAATAAGAACGTATGGTTTCAATATCTTTTTCAAAATCACCTGTAGGGTAAAAAATAGCTTTCACCCCAGCCTCTTTCTTCCCATAGTCAAGATAAGCTAATACAATGGGAACATTTGCTTTCAGAGCTATAAAATAAAATCCCTTTTTCCATTCTGTAACCTTTTTACGGGTTCCTTCGGGCGTTATTCCCAAATGAAAAGAATCCCGTTTTGCAAACTCCTCCACCATCTGATCAGTTACAGAAGTTCGCTTGTCACGGTCGACCGGCACACCGCCCAACCAACTGAAAAACAAATTAAAAGGGAAAAAAAACCAATCTTTTTTAATCAGGAAGCCTGCGTCACGGTCAAGAGCCGAATAAAACAGCTTACCTACTATAAAATCCCAATTACTGGTATGAGGAGCTACGCACACTACGCATTTGGGAACATCCTCACCAACCGGTCCCAGCTTCCAACCCGCTAAATTAAGCAGAAATTTACTTAGTAAGACTCTCATTTACTTTTTTGCTCAGTTCTGCAATTTCTGTACCGATACTATTAATTTCCGCCTGCAAATCTGCGATCAGCTTTGAATAATACTCCTTAACCCGTTTTTTATTCTCTTTGGCATCCGGACGATTTGCTCTTTTTGCAAATTCATCCTGCATATCGAGGATCCTAGTCATCAACACCTCTGCCTTATCCTGGTCTGTAGCAGGGATAAACAACTTGCATATCAACACTTCTGTAAATAAATCACCGGCTATATAACCAATGTTTTTCTTTAATAATCTTTTACTTGCCATATCTGGAAAACTTTTAAATGATAAAAATCAATTATTCAATGACAAAGCTACAAAAACCTTGTTAATAATAATTCAATATGAAGAGAAAATCTCAAAATACATTATCTTTGCGTTTACAATATAACAGATTACAAAAAATCTTACATGAGTACACCTACAACTACGCCAACCTATTTATTTGAAAGCAGCTGGGAAGTCTGCAACAAAGTTGGCGGAATATATACCGTTTTATCCACTAAAGCATTTAGCCTCAAAAAAATCTTCGACGACAAAGCCATATTTATCGGTCCCGATATATGGGAACAAGAACCGGCTGTCGATTTCATTGAAGATAAGAACCTTTTTGCCGAATGGAAAGAATATGCCCTGACGAACGAGCAACTCAAAGTCAGAATCGGAAGATGGAATGTCCCGGGCAATCCTCCTGTAATTTTAGTAGACTTCAAGCCATTTTTTGGCGATAAAGATTCTCTGTTTTTCTCCATGTGGGAATCGTTCAACGTAAATTCATTGAATGCCTACGGAGACTACGACGAATCCTGCATATTTGCCTATGCCGTAGGAAAAGTTATAGAGAGCTTCTAC
>NZ_JBFWMI010000027.1:0-4898 GCF_050251695.1 Macellibacteroides sp. | reverse complement strand
CGCGAGATAATTGCCTTTATTATGGTTCCCGGACATGTTTACGATGCTCGAGCCGACTTGAAAGAGATCTTGAAACAGGATTATGAAACCAAGAATCCTCTGCAGGCTCCCTTTGTTACACACTGGCTTTATGACATGGAGCACGACAAAATTATCAGTCATATTCGTCAGGCCGGATTTACAAATAATTCGTCGGATAAAATTAAGATTATTTTCGTACCCTGTTATCTTTCGGGAAGCGATGGTATCTTTAATACTCCATATTATGATTTATTAATCGGCATGGACGCAACCGTATACCCCTCTTACTACGAACCTTGGGGATACACACCGATGGAAAGTATTGCATTTGGCATTCCGACCATCACGACTAACCTCGCCGGATTTGGTCTGTGGGCTAAGCATTTTGTATCCGGCAATTCACTTTCCGAAGGAGTGATGGTACTGGAACGTACCGACTTCAATTATTTTGAAGTAACAGACTCTATAGCCGAGGCTATTCTTGAGCTATCACGTAAAAATAAGAGCGAAAGAACCGAAATCCATAAACATTGTTTTGCCCTTTCAAGAGAGGCAACATGGAGCAAGTTTATACTGCATTACCAGGAATCTTTTCATAAAGCACTGGTTAACAAGGATAAAAGAATTGCTAAAAGTATGGTAAGTATTTAACTTAGAATCTTATCTTTGTAGCTGGTTTATATAAGGTAATGAATATAAAATCAATTTCTCGAAATAATTAAAAATTCTCAATAATGAAAATCAAAGCAAACAATGCAAACTCTCCTGTATGGAAAGATGTACACGCACATTCTGTGCTTCCTGCGAAGCTAGAACCTCTTCGTGAGATTGCATACAATCTTTGGTGGGTTTGGAACTCAGACGCTACAAAACTTTTCAACAAAATAGACAGCGACCTTTGGAAAAAAACTGAAGGAAATCCGGTACTCTTGTTACAAACGATATCCTACAACAGGATGGAAGAAATTATGGCCGACAAGGAGTTTATGGATGAAATGAACAAGGTTTATGCCAAGTTTCAGTCATACATGGAAGAAAAGCCAAAACTCACCAAGCCCTCTGTAGCCTATTTCAGCATGGAGTATGGACTTGCAAATGTGCTTAAGATTTACTCAGGAGGATTAGGAGTTCTGGCAGGCGACTATCTGAAGGAGGCAAGCGACAGCAATATTGACATGGCTGCGGTTGGCTTTCTGTATCGTTACGGATATTTCAACCAATCCCTTTCCATGGACGGTCAGCAGATCGCTAATTACGAACCTCAGGATTTCAGCACCTTGCCAATCACGTTGATTACAGACGAACACAACAAACCTGTAATCCTTGAAATACCCTATCCCGGCAGAATTGTCTATTCTCAAATCTGGCAAGTCAAAGTAGGTCGTGTTCCTTTATATCTTATGGATACAGACATCCAGGAAAACAGCGAATGGGACCGCTCCATTACCCACCAGCTATATGGCGGCGACTGGGAAAACCGCATGAAGCAGGAATATCTTCTGGGTATAGGAGGTATAATGATGTTGAATAAACTGGGAATTAAAAAGCAGATATATCATTGCAACGAAGGTCATGCTGCTCTGATTAATGCTCAACGCCTGGTAGATTACATCCAACAGGAAAACCTATCTTTCAATCAAGCCCTGGAAGTGGTAAGGGCCTCTTCGCTATACACAGTACACACTCCGGTTCCTGCCGGACACGATTATTTCGAGGAAGACCTTTTTGGACGATATATGGGAGAATTTCCGGCTAAATTAGGCATCAGCTGGCAGGAATTCATTGATATGGGACGGGAAAACCCCGGAACTCATGAGAAATTCTCTATGAGTGTATTTGCCCTCAATACCTGTCAGGAGGCCAACGGTGTTAGCTGGCTTCATGGTAAAGTGTCGCAAAAGATGTTTGCTCCGATCTGGAAAGGATACTTCCCGGACGAATTACATGTTAGTTGGGTAACCAATGGCGTTCACATGCCAACATGGGCAACTTCGGAATGGAAGCAATTCTACGCAAAGAACTTTGACAAGAATTTCTTTAATGACCAGTCTAATAAGGAAATCTGGAGTGCAATACAACAAGTTCCCGACGAAGAGATATGGAACATCCGTAAAACGATGAAGAATAAGCTGATCGACTATATACGTGTTCAGTTCAAAGAAAATTGGCTTAAAAATCAGGGAGATCCATCACAGGTTGTAAGTATTTTGGATAAAATCAATCCAAATGCCTTACTGATCGGATTCGGCAGACGATTTGCCACTTACAAACGTGCCCATCTGTTATTTACAGATCTTGACAGGCTCTCTAAGATTTTAAACAACGAGAAGTGCCCTATCCAGTTTATTTATACAGGAAAAGCACATCCGGCAGACGGTGGCGGACAGGGATTAATCAAACATATTGTTGAAATTTCCCGTCGTCCTGAATTCCTGGGCAAAATTATATTTCTTGAAAACTACGACATGCGCTTAGCCCGTCGTTTAATTTCGGGAGTAGACGTTTGGTTAAACACACCTACCCGACCATTGGAAGCATCGGGCACATCCGGCGAAAAAGCCGAAATGAACGGAGTATTGAACTTCTCTGTTTTAGATGGCTGGTGGTACGAAGGATACAGGGAAGGTGCCGGTTGGGCGCTTACCGACAAACGGACATACGAGAATCAGCAATACCAGGATCAGCTGGATGCAACAACTATCTATTCCATTCTTGAAAATGAGATTATCCCCACCTATTTTGCAAAAAACAGTAAAGGATATTCACCTGAATGGATACAATACATTAAGAATTCGATCGCTCAAATCGCTCCAGACTACACAATGAAACGTATGTTGGACGATTATATTGAAAGATTCTATAACAAACTGGCAACACGGTCTCAAAACCTGCACGATAACAACTATGCGAAAGCAAAAGAAATTGCGGCATGGAAAGAAGAGGTTGATGCACATTGGGATAGTTTTGTGGTTGAATCGATAAATTACAGCGAAGACCTTCAGAAGAGCGGACTTGTATTAGGAAAAGAATTAAAGTTTAACATTGTAATTGACAGAAAAGAACTTCAGGGAATGCTGGGAGTTGAACTAGTCGTTGCAAAAGAGAAAAAAGAGACCAAAGAACTTTCATTATTGAAAACACATTCGTTTAAACTGATGAAAGAAGAAGGTTCTAAACTTTACTTCGACCTTGACATCATACCAAGTATTTCGGGGTCTGTTAAATTGGCTCTCAGAGTATTCCCTGTAAACAAAGACCTGCCTCACCGTATGGACTTTGCATACTTGAAATGGATTCAGATTTAATAAACCAATTAGATACAAAAAAAGCCCGGAAAAAATCCGGGCTTTTTTATTTATGCTGATTCAAGATCAGAATGCATACGAAATACCAAACGACGGATTAAAAGCCTTTACATCGTAATGACCACCAAATGCTTTTACCTGATCGTTAGAAACATACGGATAAGAACCATCACGACCGAAACCTGTAACGTAGGTAAATGCAAGATCTACAGAAAGTCTTTCAAGCGGACGGAAGCTCAATCCTGTACTTAATCCCATTTTATTCATACTGGGGGTTTCGGGATTTAAAAATTCTCCGGGAACCGGCGATTCATCCAGGTATGCACCCAGACGTAAATCCAGACGCTCTGTAGCAGCAAACTGACCTCCTAAACGATAGATACGCGTATTTTCGTAATTTTTAGGTGCATTGATGCTGTATCCATTAAGCACCTCCTGCGAAAACTGTACATTTAATGCTTTGTAAGCACTCCAGCCCACAAACTGAACTTCACCAGACAACAACAATCTGTCGGTTGCCTTATAGCTAACAGCCACGTTCAGATTGGAAGGTAATGGCAGTTCGGCAGTAAATGTTCCTTTATCCAGTGGAGGAATTACAATGGGATTCTTCTTATAAGCGATTAACAGCGGGTTAACCGTTGCAATCAGCTGTTTCAATTCGGTTTCATTGGCATAATTCATCTCAGCATGACCTTCGGGAACCCTCATAGTTACTTTTGAGCGATAAGATACACCAACAGTAATTTTGTCGGTTACATCATACATTGCACCGATATTGAAACCAACCTTAACACCCGCATCACCCGACAATGTTGCAGAAGCGGCATCGATATCTTTAAAATTGTCCAGCGTTTGTTCCAGTGAAGGTATTGCATCTTTAAGAAGACGAAGACCCTCCAGATCTCCTGCAGGAATCAAGGCTCTGCTTAATGAGAAATTACCATACATAAACATCAGTCCGGCACCCAGACTCAACTTATCGAACGGGCGATAGGAAATGGTAGGCTGTATAGAAAACGACTTCAATGTAATATCCTGAACCAATCTTGATCCGGCCCAATTCAACCCCCAGTCGATCGAACTGCCGTAAGGAGTATTCACACTCACACCAGCAGCCAGGTTATCGTAAATCTTAAAACCTGCATATAAGTATAAAGGTGTTCCAATCGGGTTATCCGAATTGTGTTTGTATCCATCCTTGGAGTATTCCAAATCGGTAAAAACAGCACTAGCTCCTGCAGATAAGCTAATATTCTCTTTCATAAAACTCAATCCTGCAGGATTGAAGTGCATGCTTTCTGCACCAAGTTTCAAGGCAGCCCCAACATGAGCCATACCTGCCTGTTTTGTACTTTGCAAATTTACCTGGTACCCTTCGGCTGAAGCATGAAAGCCCATTGTTAACAATAAGCCTGCCACTACGATAATTTTCTTCATATTCGCTATTTAAATTTTACCTGATCTATTTGAACTTTAGAGTCAAACAGGCGCAAAGATATATACTTTTTTAATACATTACACATTTTGAGACAAAATGTGCAGCACAACAATGCAGTTTTTGTGCATAAA
>NZ_JBFWMI010000026.1:18155-33631 GCF_050251695.1 Macellibacteroides sp. | reverse complement strand
AACATCCCGGCGCAGGTTCCTGCGTTCCGTGAAAAAGCCTCTGTACAAGTCATGCTATCTTTGCACCGGATGCCACCCGGACCGTAAACAGGTTCCTTCCGGATTTATCCCGGGTCTGACAGAAAAGACCCGGTTCTGACATCGTCTGAACAGTTTTCGATGCTTCATCAATAGTTCCCTTGCGGTCATCTCTTGTACAGTTACCTGACGATTTCCATCGCCTTTTGGTGTATCGCTCACCACCTTGTCTCTTAAACAAAGCAGCATACACTGGTTTGTAACCATCTCCTGTAAGACGGTTACGAGGGGCCTGCCCTCATCTCTTTCACAGTTACAAACATTGCCGCCTGCAATGTTTTCACAGCACACTCTGTCATCTATCACATCCCCCTATCAGGGTGCCAGAGCTGATTTTGAAACATAATACCACTTCTCAAACTTCTATAGTGAGCAACTAAAGATTTCACTCCTGCAATTAGCTTCTTCTATTAAGCCTTTTATTTTCTTCTCTTAGGAGAATTATTCATTCAACAATTGTGCACTTTGCGTTTGTCAGCTGTTGAACGCAAAGTACACAGCTGTTGAACTTGCGTTGAACAGCTGTCAAACGAATAAGTATTCGTTAACAAAAAATTAGTTCCTCGTAGAGAAATCATTACTTCCCCTAAGGGATTTGGATAAAGCATTACATCGTAATGAATGAAGGGCAATTATGAATAAAAAAAATAAGTATCTGCCCAATTAAAAATCACTTACTTTTACGTTTGGATTGTTTTGATTGACGCTTATTCGTTTTGCCAGGATAAGGCAGATACTAAAAGAAGCATTTAATTCGGTCAGGTCAATAGATATAAAACGAAAACGAGCCGCATCCGGAAATCCGGATACAGCTCGTATATAGATAAGAAATACTTTATTTATTGAATACCGCGCTCACGCAGTTTAAGTTGCCAGTTCCACGCAGTTACAAGTGTATCTTCTACAGATTCTTTGGCTGTCCAACCCAATACCTTATTGGCATGTTCGGGATTTGCCCATACTTTCTCGATATCGCCTTCGCGTCTGCCAACAATCTTGTGCGGAACTTTAACACCGGTTCCCTTTTCGAAAGCTTCGATCAACTCGAGAACTGTAACGCCACGACCTGTACCAAGGTTGAAAATCTCCACCTTCTCTTCGCTCTTATTGCCAAGCATACGATCCATTGCAATAACGTGCGCCTTGGCTAAATCTACAACATTTATATAGTCGCGGATACAAGATCCGTCGGGCGTATCGTAATCGTTGCCAAACACGCTCAACTCCTTGCGGATACCGATGGCAGTCTGAGTAAGATATGGGATAAGATTCTGAGGAACGCCGTTAGGCAATTCACCTATGATACCGCTTGGATGTGCTCCGATCGGGTTGAAATAACGAAGAATGATACTCTTGAAAGGGGCACCGGAATGAATGGTGTCTTTAATGATCTCTTCGTTTATCTGTTTTGTATTTCCGTAAGGAGACATAGCTGGTTTAACAGGAGCATCTTCTGTTACAGGAAGAATGTCCGGCTGACCGTAAACGGTGCATGAAGACGAGAACACAAGTCCTTCCACTCCGTGCTCAGGCATCAGTTCCAACAGGTTGATTAATGTTACCAGATTATTCCGGTAATACATCAACGGCTTCTGAACAGATTCACCTACCGCCTTGCTGGCAGCAAAGTGAATAATACCCTTGATACCTGCATTTTCTGTCAACACCTTCGCCAATCCGGGTTTGTCGTTACAGTCAACTTCATAAAAAGAGGGGCGTATACCCGAAATCTTTTCAATACCATCAACCACGTCGGCATTTGAATTAGACAGGTTATCAACGATAACTACCTCATAGCCGGCACTCTGTAGCTCAACAACGGTGTGAGAACCGATGTATCCAGTGCCTCCTGTTACCAAAATCTTTGTCTTCATTTCTTAGTTTAATTAAATTCTATTGTTTTAGCTTTGACGTTATACCACTCCCGAGAAACCCATGAATGCCATTGCCAGCAAACCTGCTGTAATTAAAGCAATGGGGGTTCCTTTTAATGCGTCGGGAACACGTGTTAGCGCCAATTGCTCCCGAATGGTTGCAAAGATAATCAATGCCATCGAATATCCAATAGCTGTCGATATGGCAAATACAATAGATTGCATCAAGTTATAATCTTTCTGAATAACAAGAATGGCAACACCTAAAATCACACAGTTGGTGGTGATAAGCGGTAAGAAAACACCCAGAGCTTGATACAATGCCGGCGAAACTTTCTTAAGTATGATCTCAACCATCTGAACCAAGGCTGCGATAATAAGGATAAAGCTGATGGTCTGCAGGTAACCGAGTCCGAAGGCATCCAATACGTACTTCTGTACCAGATAGGTTACGATAGTGGCGATGGTAAGAACAAAAGTTACAGCAGCACCCATCCCTACGGCTGTATCCACCTTTTTAGATACGCCTAGAAACGGACAGATTCCAAGAAATTGAGCCAGAACAATGTTGTTTACAAATACGGCTGTGATAAATATTAATATATATTCCATACTCTTTTACATTTAAATAATTCAGGCTTTACGTAACTTATTAACGACAGCTATCAGATAACCCAGTACGATAAAGGCACCGGGAGCTAATACAAAGATAAGCGATCCGAATTCTTCCGGCATAAAGGCGAATCCGAAGAATTTTCCTGTTCCGAACATTTCGCGGACAGCTCCAAGGATCGTTAGCGCAAGCGTGAAGCCCAGTCCCATTCCTATACCATCAAAGATAGAAGAAAATATCCCGTTTTTTGCAGCGTAGGCTTCAGCTCGTCCCAAAACGATACAGTTTACAACAATCAACGGGATAAACAAGCCCAGACTGGCATACAACGAAGGAACAAAAGCCTCCATACACATCTGTACCACAGTTACAAAGGCCGCAATTACAACAATGTATCCCGGAATACGTACTTGATCGGGTATCAGATTCTTTAACGCCGATATTACAGTATTTGAACAGATAAGAACAAAAGTTGTGGCAAGACCCATCGCCAGACCATTCATGGCAGACGAGGTTGTTCCTAGAGTAGGACACATCCCTAATAAAAGAACAAATATGGGATTCTCTTTTAAAATACCATTTGTAAGAACTTTAAAATTATTCATGTTTGTCTCCTTCCTTTTCTGTTACGGTTTGCGAAGTTGTTTCAGTATCAGTACCTACAGATGTAGCACCCGATTCTCCATCCCACTTTTGGGTACCAGCGTAGGCACTGTAAGCTCTGTTTACAGCATCCAGAAATGCCCGGCTCGAGATGGTAGCTGCTGTAATGGCATCCACATCTCCTCCGTCTTTGCTAACAGTTAGATTGCCGTCGGCCAATGAACGTCCCAGTACGTTTTGTTTGTTCTTGTCTGTACGGAACCATTCCTGCATTTTAGATCCGAGTCCCGGAGTTTCGGCATGTTGTAAGACAGAATAATTAAACAACTTGCCTTCTACATCGAAACCTACGATGACTTTTATTTCGCCCGAAAAACCTTTTTGGGTATTGCTTTCAACAGCAACTCCAATCAATTCGCCCCCTTTTTTTGCAGGGTAGATTAATAATGAGTCGCCATCAGCACTTACAGCTTTATAGGCTTCCTGTGTAGGATTGTTATCGAAGGGAGGAGTAACCTCCTTGATTGCATTTTCGAGTGCGGCTGCTTTTGAGGCAGCGATAGGCGCTTTCGTAAAATCGTTCACGCCTGCAAGAATTGCTCCGGCACCTGCACAAATAATGGTAAGCGACAAAAGCATGTTTGGTAAGGTAGATTTTAATTTAGCCATGCTTATTTTCCTCCAAAATGTTTAGGTTTTACATAGGTGTTGATTAACGGCGTAAGCGCGTTCATGATAAGAATGGCAAACGACATTCCTTCGGGGTAGGCCCCAAACAGACGGATTACAGTAGTAATAACGCCGATTCCAACTCCGTAAATAAGCATTCCGTTTGTACTCATGGGAGAACTTACATAGTCGGTCGCCATAAAAATGGCACCCAACAGCAAACCTCCGGAAAGGGTGTGTATCAGCGGATTCGCATAAGTTACCGGATCAATCAGATACATAATACCTGTAAAGATTGCCACGGTTCCAATGATGGAAACAGGAATGTGCCAGGTGATGATTTTACGTACCAGCATAAATACCAACCCTAAAAGCAGGGCAATGGCACCAACCTCTCCGATACTACCTCCCATATTTCCAATCAACAGATCCGCATACGACGGAAGATCGCCGGCATGCTGTTTCAATCCGGCCAATACGGTTGCTCCGGTTTCAGCATCTGTGTATGTAAGCGGAAAGTTTCCGGGAACAGGCCAGGTGGTCATCTGTGCCGGAAAGGAGATTAACAGGAATACACGACCAACCAGGGCCGGGTTAAAAATATTGTTACCTAAACCGCCAAACGACATCTTTCCGATACCGATAGCAGCAAGAGCTCCTATTACAATGATCCATACCGGAAGATTGGAAGGGAGGTTGAATGCAAGCAGCAGTCCGGTTAGCATAGCCGATCCGTCGCCGATTGTAGGTTGTTTTTTATACAGAAACTTTTGTATCAGGTATTCAAAAAGAACACAGGCTATAACCGAAGTCAATGTAACCACCAATGCTCCGACACCAAAGAAGTAAAGTGAAACCAGAAACGCCGGAATAAGAGCGATCAGTACACCGTACATGTTTTTACTTATCGAATCGCCACCATGAATGTGCGGCGAAGGAGATACTATAAATTTATTTTCCATGATAACGCTTTTTATTGCTTTCTAGCTCTTACAATTCCCATCACTTTGTTCTTTCCCAAACGGATATGATCCAACAGCGGACGATTAGCCGGACAAGTATAGCTGCAAGAACCACATTCGATGCAATCGGTTATATAGTTTTTTTCAGCCAGTCCCCATTCGGTAAACTCAGTCGCATTCATAAGCAGACTTGGGTTAAGTCCCATGGGACAAGCTTGCACGCATTTGCCACATCGGATGCAATCGTATACAGGTTTGCGTACCGATTCTTCCTTGGATAGAATCAACACACCCGAACTTCCCTTTGTTACAGGAACCTCCGCACTGATAAGTGCTTTACCCATCATGGGGCCGCCACCAATAATTTTTCCGGTATTTTCGGGGATACCTCCTGCCGCTTCGATAAGAGTCTGGATGGATGTTCCGATCCGTACCCGGAAATTAGCAGGATTTGAAACGCCTTTTCCTGTAACGGTAACAACGCGTTCAATAAGCGGCTTGTTTTTCTGTATGGCTTCGTAAACCGCAAAAGCAGTTCCCACATTCTGAACAATTGCACCAACCGATATAGGAAGCGCACCACTTTTTACCTGTTTACGGATGATTGCGTCGATCAACTGTTTTTCGCCACCCTGAGGATATTGTACTTTCAGCGGTTCAATTGATATACCGTTAAACTCTTTTGCAAGTTTTTTTAGATAATCTATAGCATCCGGTTTATTATTCTCAATCCCGATAATAGCCTTCGAAACGTTGGCTGCCTTCATCAGAAGTGTCACGCCGATCAGAATCTCTTCTCCTTTTTCCAGCATCAGAGAATGGTCGGATGTAAGATAAGGTTCACACTCCACACCATTTATAATAAGGACTTCGGCTTTGCTGCCCGGAGGTGGAACCAGTTTTACCTGAGTAGGGAACGTTGCACCGCCTAGCCCTACGATACCTGAGGCGGCAATCTTATCTGTAAT
This sequence comes from Macellibacteroides sp., assembly GCF_050251695.1. Lineage (NCBI taxonomy): Bacteria > Pseudomonadati > Bacteroidota > Bacteroidia > Bacteroidales > Porphyromonadaceae > Macellibacteroides > Macellibacteroides sp. The sequence continues at coordinate 27,864 of NZ_JBFWMI010000026.1, read as the reverse complement.
TTCTTTGGCCGATAAATTGCAGGTACGAACAATTGTTGCCGAGCGGTCAATCCCCTCTTCCCATTCGTCGCCCTCTACATCAATATATACAGCAGGCTTTCTATATCCGCTAGCATCTAGGGCACTGTCAATTTTATTAACCTTTCCAGAAACCGACGAGTGAATATTAGAAGAAACAAAACCGCCAGCTTTGGCAATCAGTGTTCCCACCTTCACCATGTCGCCTTTTTTTACCAACGCCTGTGCCGGAGCACCGATGTGTTGACTTAAAGGAATGATAACCTGTTTAGGAGCATCAAGTGCAGCAATGTGTTTCCCGGCAGACAATTTATTTTCGGGTGGATGAATACCTCCGATTCGAAATGTCTTAAGCATATGATTAGATTTTATGAATTATTTTATTCTGTTACTACAGCTTCCGCTTTTTTCTCTTTTTTAGGAGGGAAATTTAGTTCGTGTATGGCGTTTGTAGGACATACATCTACACATTTACGGCATAATCTGCACTTGTTGTGATCAATGTATGCAAGGTTGTTTTCAATTTTAATGGCATCGAAAGCACATTCTTTAAAACAAAGGGAGCAACCGATGCAGGCATTGGTACACGCTTTTTTAGCAATTACACCCTTGTCCTTATTCATACAGCTAACGAATATCCGGCGGGATTTAGGTCCTTTTTTACGGAGTTCGATCAGGTTTTTAGGGCAAGCCTTCACGCAAGCTCCGCACGATGTACATTTATCTTCGATCACTTCGGCAATCCCTGTTACAGGGTTGATGAAAATTGCATCGAAATTACAAACCGTCACACAGTCGCCGTACCCGTGGCATCCAAACGAACAACCGGTTTCCCCACCATAAAGGCTGGAAGCAACTGCACAACTTTTAACTCCATCGTACTGATTGATTTTTGGACGAGCCTCGCAGGTTCCGTTACAACGAACAACTGCTACGGTGGCATCGGCGCTTGAAGCCTCTTTGCCTAAAATGCCGGCAACTTTTCCCATCACTTCAGATCCCCCAACCGGACAAAAGAGTCCGTCCAAAGATTCAGAGTTTACACAGGCAGTGGCAAAACCGCTGCAACCGGGATATCCGCATCCTCCGCAATTGGCTGCAGGAAGAATTTCCTGCACCTGAGCTATGCGTGGATCTTCGTATACTTCAAATTTTTTTGAAGCCAAATACAAGATAATTGCTCCAATAGCTCCGATTACACCTAGTGAAATAACAGCAATTAAAATCATGGTATATAATCAATTAAGTTTTTTCAAGGTAAAGACAAATTTCTTTTTGAGTTTATTCCGAAACAAATATAGTAATCCATAATATGGAATTACCGTCAACATTCCCAACAAGGCACTGGCTGTTTCTGATAACTGCATGCTGGTTCCAATGGCAATTGCCAAAACAATCAGCAGCAGCGGTATTACAAATGCATATAATACAGCCAAAAGTCCGAGTGAGCTTTCTCCACAAATCATCACCTGCTCGTTAACATGGAATCTCCCGGAATTATCTATAACTTCAATAATTTTCTCCTTGCTGTCTGATGCCGTACACATTGATTTGGCATGGCAACCGGCGCAAGCAGATTGTTGAATAATTCTTATTGAAATCAAGTTGTTTTCTATGCTCTCAATAATTCCGGTGTGATCAATTCTTTCGTCCATGTTTGTAAACTCGACATTACAATTCGCGGCAAAAGTAAGGAATATTTGGGAACTGCATCAAGATTAACAAATATTATATAGTATTTTTTTTGCGGAAACTTACCATTTGTAATTAAATCCGAAGCTTAAGAGCTCATTCATTTGGAAATACGTGTCAATATCCTCTTTTTTCTTCACTCCGTCGTCAAAACGTAAGTGAAGATAGATTCTGGTGGAGAAAAAGCGGCTTATAGCCAATGTTAACGTATTTTCAAATTCACCCACTACCTGATCGTAGCTGGTAAAGTAATAGAACCTGGATTGCCAGTTTACATTTCTTGAAATATTATAATTCAAATCCGTTCTTAAAGTAGAACCAAATTTGCTCAAACTCCGCTTATTGTCTCTGAATCCGTGACGTGCCAGATCAATATTATCTTTTATACTATATAAATAGGTAAAAGATGCGGGAGCCATGTTTACCGTAAGCTTCAATTTCTTATGCTTGTCCTTGAAGGCTTTGTCAAGCTCATATTTCATACCGACCCCTATATTGACAGAGAAGGGCGATAGTAATGCTGCCAGCTGTTGGGTTGAGTTTTCCTTGTAATTGGTAAAAAGCTGCGTTTTAAATTCAGCATCAAATGTGTAGAACCATTTGTTGAATGCTTTGTAACCAAGGTTGCTGTGCAGACGAAATACATCGTCTCCAATTTTATAGTCGTGGATCGTATCTTTAGGTGCATTGTAGAAGCTTGCTTTCAGCTCCATCTCGTTTGTCAGCTGTACTTTATCCTTGTTATAATCATACCTGAGGTAATTTCTTGTAAACACGTTAAGATTACTGCTTCCCCCTTTGTGCCAGTTGGCCGACACATGGTTCTGTGAAAACTGGATGGCGCTTTCGAAATTTGATTTCCAGTATCTTCTTTCCGGAATAAATTTACCGGGACCGCTTACATCGTTGAAATTGGCCTCGTTTGATACAGACAGCAGACTCTCCGTTGGATCCTTAATAATCTCTTTCGGTTTTATAATGTCTTTGGGAAGGTCGCTTACCGAATATCGAAAATATTCAGGATGATGTTTTTCGATATAACCGGTTGCAATCTCTTCAATTTTATTAACCCTTTCCAGATCTTTAAAAACCGAATCGGCTTTATAATACCGGCTGTACGGATCTTTTGATTTCAATGCACTGAAATCATAGAATGTAAGGTCTTTAGGAAGAATATTCCCTTTAAACAAAAGGGGCATGAACAGGGGATTAACAATTACTGTATCCTGAAATGTCATTTTGTCGTCAAACCGTAGTGAGGCATCCCGAACAAATCGTGCCCAGTACAATGCTTCTTCCGAAAGGGCTGCATGATCTTTTTTTACAAACCGCAACAGAGATTCTCCCGGTTTAACCGGAGCCGAATAGGTGCTGTTCTGCTTTTCGAACTGCGATCTGATATCAGAAATTTTATTTAATTCGGATGAATGGTTGACGTCCTTTATTAATGTATCTTGCGTTACTACTTCAGTTGGGATTGCAAGGGAAGATTCCTGGTCAACTGTTGTATCTTGAGCTAATAAACTATTGCTTATCAATAAAAGCAGCAATACAAATGTTATTGTAAATCTTTTCATCATCATATTTTTCTTTACATTGATTCGATAAACAGGATGCGAATTTAGCTAAAAAGAATGAATTTCGCTAAAATTTTACATCCTATAACAAACAGGATGTATTTTAGATTGTATTTATATAGTTTTATAATCAATTGGTTTATAGGATATTGATTTCAGTAAATTTACAAAATCAAAATACCCTGCGATGCCGGATTTAAAAGGAGGAAATCAATAATAAGGCATAAATGTAACAATTTAATGATAGATTTTCTCTGAAAATGGTTAACTTTGCCGATTGAAATATAAGTATGTATTTACTGAAAAATTAAAATATTACTATCGTGGCAGATACAAAGTACATCTTCGTTACGGGTGGGGTAGTCTCTTCTTTGGGTAAGGGTATTATTTCCGCATCATTGGGTAAGTTGCTTCAGGCAAGAGGTTATAAGGTTACTATTCAAAAATTTGATCCTTACATCAACGTTGATCCTGGTACATTAAATCCATATGAACATGGAGAGTGTTATGTAACAGTAGACGGACATGAAGCCGACCTTGATTTAGGTCATTACGAGCGTTTCTTGAATGTTCAGACAACCCGGGCGAATAATATAACTTCCGGACGTATTTATCAGAATGTAATCAGCAAAGAGCGTAAAGGAGATTATCTGGGCAAAACAGTTCAGGTGGTACCTCATATTACGGATGAGATCAAACGTAACGTAAAATTGTTGGGTACAAAATATAAATATGATTTTGTAATTACGGAAATTGGTGGTACAGTTGGTGATATCGAATCTTTACCATTTATTGAAAGCGTACGTCAGCTTAAATGGGAGCTTGGTAAAAACTGTTTGAATGTACACCTTACCTATGTACCCTATATCGCAGCTGCCAAAGAATTTAAGACCAAACCAACACAGCATTCGGTAAAACAACTGCAGGAATTGGGTATTCAGCCTGATATCCTTGTGTTGCGAACCGAACATACGCTGAAAACAGATATTCTGCGTAAAGTTGCATTGTTCTGTAATGTGGCTGAAGAGGCTGTAGTACAGTCGGTCGATGTTCCAACCATCTATGAGGTTCCGTTGGTTCTTCAAAGACAGGGTATGGATGTGACTGTGCTTAAAAAAGTAGGGCTTGAAGTAGGCGAAACTCCCGACCTGAAGCAATGGAAAGAGTTTCTTAATAAAAAGAATGCGGCAACCGAAACCGTTAAAATCGGTCTTGTGGGAAAATACGTCGAATTACAGGATGCCTATAAGTCGATCGACGAATCGTTGCTTCATGCTGCAATATATAATGATCGTAAATTAGATCTTCACCTGTTTCATTCGGAAAAAATTACAGACGAAAATGCCGCTTCGCAACTGGCCGATATGGACGGAATTCTGATTGCTCCCGGATTTGGTCAGCGTGGAATAGAAGGCAAGTTCTCTGCCATTAAATTTGCAAGAGAAAACAACAAACCTTTGTTTGGTATTTGTTTAGGTATGCAGTGTATGGTTATCGAATTTGCCCGTAATGTACTAGGTTATTCGGATGCCAATTCTACAGAGATGGAACCCAATACTCCTCATAAGGTAATTGATATGATGGAGGAACAGAAAACAGTTATAAACCTGGGTGGATCAATGCGTCTGGGAGCATTTGACTGTGTGCTGAAAAAAGATTCCAAAGCTTTTCAGGCCTATGGAAAGGAACATATCCAGGAGCGTCATCGCCATCGTTTCGAATTCAACAACGAATATAAAGGAGAGTTTGAAGCTGCCGGTATGAAGTGTGTTGGTACAAATCCGGATACTAATTTAGTGGAAGTGGTTGAAATCCCCGACCTGAAATGGTTTGTTGGTGTTCAGTACCACCCCGAATATAACAGTACTGTTGTTAATCCGAATCCTCTTTTTATAAGCTTTATTAAAGCTGCTATTAATAATAAATAAGACAAGCATTGTTAAATGGATAAAAACACATTAATTGGTTTTCTGCTTATAGGGGTTGTATTATTTGCGTTCAGTTGGCTGAACCAACCCACGCCTGAGCAGGTAGAGGCGCAGCGCCGTTATCAGGATTCAATCGCACAGATTGAACATGCCAGACAGTTGGATCAGTCCCGGAATGATAAATTGCCGCTTGCAACGGCTGCAGATTCTCTGCCTGGTGAATCTGACTCTGCAAGGATACAGAGAATTCGTTCTGAATACGACGTTTTTGCTGACGCAGTAATCGGAGAGGAGCAATTTACTACCCTGGAAAATGATAAGGTGGAAATCCGCTTTACAAACAAAGGGGGACGGGTTTATTCTGCCCGTCTGAAAGACTATAAAACGCACGATTCATTGCCTCTTATTCTTTTTGAAGGCGACGAGGCCTTGTTAGATTTTACATTGGTAACAGCAACGAACCGGGTTGTTAATACTGCTGGAATGTATTTTCAGGCGATTCCCGGAAACGATCCTAATACACTTACCATGCGCCTGTCAGCCGGCGATGGCCGCCATCTTGACTTTACTTATACATTGAGTAAAGACGATTATATGGTGAAGATGGATATAAAGGGTACCGGATTGAATGGAGTTCTGTCTCCCAGCACCAATGCATTGGATATCAATTGGGAACAAAAGATCCGTCAGCAGGAGAAAGGCCGGAAGTTTGAAGACCAGTATGCCGCAATCTATTACAAATTTGTAGCAGACGACGTAGAATATCTGAGTGAAACCAAAAACGATAGCAAACAACTATCAAACCGGTTGAAATGGATTGCCTATAAAGATAAATTCTTCTCTACTGTTCTTATTTCCGAAGATGGTTTTGAAGCTACCAACCTTGCCTCAAATCTTATTCCGGAAGGTAAGTTTATAAAGGAATGCAAAACAACAACATCTGTTCCTTTCGATTTACGTGGGGAGAAGACTACCTCGCTTCGCTATTTCTTTGGTCCGAATAAATACAATTTATTAGCTGCATATGATAATGATGTGCCCAGCGCCGATAAACTGGAACTAGAAAGACTGGTACCTCTGGGGGCAAGTGTATTCCGTTGGATCAATCAATATTTCATTTTACCGTTATTCAATTTCTTTGGCAATTTTATAGGAAGCTATGGATTGATTATCTTCTTGCTTACGTTGCTTGTTAAAATAATTCTGTTCCCGCTTACTTATAAATCTTATATGTCGTCGGCCAAAATGAGGGTTCTTCGTCCGCAGGTGGAAGAAATCAATGCTAAATTCCCCGGACAGGACAAGGCTTTGGAGCGTCAGAAAGCAACCATGGAATTATACAGCAGAGCCGGGGCAAGTCCGATGAGCGGATGTTTGCCTATGTTGCTACAGATGCCTATCCTGATTGCCATGTATATGTTTTTCCCCTCGTCAATCGAGCTTCGTCACGAAAGTTTCCTTTGGGCGAAAGACCTTTCAACGTATGATGCTGTTATTAGCTGGACTACCAATATCCCGCTTATAACTCCCTATTTTGGAAATCACATCAGTTTATTCTGTTTGTTGATGACAATCACGAACATTATATACACTAAATTCAACATGGACCAGACAAATACCGGACAGCAGCAGATGCCGGGTATGAAGGCTATGATGTATATGATGCCGTTGATGTTCCTTGTATTCTTTAATCAGAATGCATCAGGTTTGAGCTACTATTATTTTATCTCTACATTGATCACAATTGTTCAGACATTGATTTTCCGTTATACTATCAATGAGGACAAATTACTGGCAAAACTGGAGGCAAATAAAAAGAAACCAGCTAAAAAATCGGGCTTCATGAAGCGTCTTGAGGAGGCTCAAAGAGCACAACAGGAGCAATTGAAGAAACAACAGAAAGGAAAAAAGTAAAATAATCCGATCTTTTAATATTAAAAGGGATAAACCGCAGTCTGTGGTTTATCCCTTTTGTTTATTTGTCTGAAAATCAATAATGTAAACTTATTTGTGAACACTGTTCACAACGGCTATATTAAATATGTATGAATTTGATGATACAAAATTATAACGAAAAGTGACGTTTCTTTAGATTTTGAAACAAAATGAACCCTGTTGTTTTACATTCTCTATCCTCCTTTACCAAACATCTTCCTACTTTTGCCCTATGTTTGTTGACCTGCTAATGACACTACGTTTAGGCAGCCAGCCACTAATGATATTTACACATTACATTTAATTATTTATCAACTTAAATCAGTTCTTTATGGAAGAAAAATGCAGTACATTTTCTTTGCGTAAGTTGTCTTCTAGGCTTATGCAGATGGTAATTGTTACAGCCTTCTTGTTAGTAAATTGCCTTCCGGCAATGGCTCAATCGAACACTAAGGTAAAGGGTGTGATCACTTCTGGAGCCGACGGATTACCTTTGATAGGGGTAAACGTTGTCGAAAAGGGTACAACCAATGGAACAGTTACGGATTTTGATGGAAACTTTGAGTTAACCGTATCTTCAAATGCAGTTCTCGACATCTCTTATATTGGTTTCTTAAGCCAGGAGGTAAAGATTGTTGCAGGAAAAACTACTTACAATGTTGTATTAAAAGAAGACTCACAAGCACTTGAAGAAGTAGTGGTTGTGGGTTATGGTGTTCAGAAAAAGAAATTGGTTACCGGTGCTACAGTACAGGTAAGCGGAGACAACCTTCAGAAATTAAGCACTACCAATGCATTGGGTGCTTTACAAAGCCAATCTCCCGGGGTAAACATTACCCAGAGTTCAGGTCAGCCCGGTGAAGGATTCAAAGTGGTTATCCGTGGTCTCGGAACCGTAGGTTCATCCGGACCTCTTTACGTAATTGACGGTGTTGCAGGCGGTGATATCAATGCGCTGAACCCTTCGGACATCGAATCGATCGACGTATTGAAGGATGCTGCATCAGCAGCTATTTATGGTGCGCGTGCAGCCAACGGTGTAGTTCTTGTTACTACTAAACAAGGTAAAGCCGGAAAACTTCAACTTTCTTATGATGGATATTACGGAGCACAGTATCTGGCTAAATTACCCCCGTTGTTGAATGCAAGAGAGTATATGTCAATGATGGACGAAACACGCTATAATGAAGCAAGTCCGGGTTATGATTGGCCTAATCTACTACCAACCGATCTTTATAATTCAATTATGGATGGATCTTGGCAAGGCACAAACTGGATAAAGGAGACTTATAACGAAGCTGCTCCAACCCAGAATCACTCATTTAACCTGGCCGGTGGTACAGAACAGTCTAAATTCTCCATGGGTTTCTCTTACACGTCTCAGGAAGGTATTTTAGGAAAGCCGGTACAATCTCAGTTTGACCGTTATACAGCACGTATTAACTCGGATCACGTATTGTTAAAGGTGAAGGATTTTGATGCCATTAAGATTGGAGAAACATTGAACTTCAACTACAATACCAAATCGGGTATCGCAATTGGTAATATTTATGGAAACTCTATCCATAATATGTTGATTGGTAATCCATTGTTGCCTGCTTATGATGCTGAAGGAAACTTCTATGATTACGATGATAAAGTAAATAACGGATGGAACTTTGATGGTAATACAGGTAACCCGCTTGCCGGAACTGCGCTTTCTAACTGGGGTTTAAATTTGTCTAAAAATTATGCCTTGCAGTCGAGTGCTTATTTGGAAATCCAACCAATCAAAAATTTGGTATTCAGATCTCAGTTCGGTTACAAGATGACAGCATCCTCTTATCGTTCATACGACGGTATCCGTCACTTGTCAAACAATACGAATGTAACAATGGATAATGTATATCAGAGTGCAAGCTCGGGTCATAACATTACGTTGGATAACACAATCGCCTATAAATTCAACGTAGCCGATTTGCACCAGTTTGATGTTGTAGTTGGTCAGTCAGTTGAAAAATGGGGTATGGGATCAAATATTAATGCAAGTGGTAATAACTCCATTTTTGAAGGATCCTTTGACCATGCATGGGTAGATAATACCAAACCGACTGAATTGTCGCAACGTGGCGCCGGTGGTTCTCCATGGGGAGAAGGTGCTTTAGCTTCATTCTTTGGTCGTGCAAACTATAACTACAAAGAAACCTACATGGCCTCTTTGACAATGCGTGCCGACGGATCTTCCAACTTTGCTAGAGGTAACCGTTGGGGATATTTCCCTTCTGCATCTGCAGGATGGGTGATGACCAACGAAAGCTTTATGGAAGATGCTAAGAGCTGGATGGATTTCTTGAAACTTCGTGCAAGCTGGGGTCAGAATGGTAATGCATCAATTAATCCATTCCAATATCAGACTACATTTGCATTTGATACTAGCAATGGTTACTACTTTGATTCAGGAAAGAAAGTTCAGACAGTAGGTGGTTATGCGGATATTCTTGCTAATCCGGATGTGACTTGGGAGACTTCTGAGCAGCTTAACTTTGGTCTTGATTCACGTTTCCTTAATTCTCGACTAGG
>NZ_JBFWMI010000026.1:0-18055 GCF_050251695.1 Macellibacteroides sp. | reverse complement strand
ATTCAGGAAAGAAAGTTCAGACAGTAGGTGGTTATGCGGATATTCTTGCTAATCCGGATGTGACTTGGGAGACTTCTGAGCAGCTTAACTTTGGTCTTGATTCACGTTTCCTTAATTCTCGACTAGGCTTGACCTTCGACTGGTATGTGAAAACTACCAAAGACTGGTTGGTTACAGCTCCGATTTCAGGAGTTTGGGGGCTAAATCCTCCAGCAGTGAATGGCGGAGATATCGAAAACCGCGGTTTTGAGGTTGCCTTGAATTGGAATGATAAAGTAGGCGAATTTAATTACGGTGCAACTGTAAACTTTGCCCACAATAAGAATGAGGTAACACGTATTGCCAATGCGGAGGGTATTATTCACGGAGATGCCAACGTATTAAGTCAGGGTACAACGGAAATGTATCGTGCCCAGGTTGGATATCCGATCGGATACTTCTATGGCTACAAAACAGCAGGTGTGTTCCAGAACTGGAGTCAGGTAGATGGTACTGCTGCTAAGTATGCAGGAGCACAGCCGGGTGACTTGATTTTTGTTGATTCAAACAATGACGGAAAAATCACAGAAGACGACCGTACACAGATTGGTAATCCGCATCCGGACTTTACCATGGGTCTGAATCTTAATTTCTCTTACAAAGGTTTTGATTTGAACATCACTGGAGCAGGTGCCTTCGGTCAGCAGATCGCTAAATCGTACCGTTCTTTTGCGGATTCTCCCTTACAAAATTATACTACAGACATCTTTGGCCGTTGGACTGGCGAAGGTACTTCCAATAAATTACCTCGTCTGACTTCTGGTAGCCATACAAACTGGCAGAATATTTCTGATATATATATTGAAGATGGTGATTATCTGAAAATTCAGAACCTTACAATTGGCTACGACTTTAAGAAGTTGTTCCCAACAATGCCTCTTGGACAAGCACGCTTGTATTTAACAGCTCAGAACCTGTTCACATTTACCGGTTATTCGGGCATGGATCCGGAAATTGGTTATGGCTACGATAAGAGTTGGGTTTCTGGTATTGATTTGGGTTACTATCCAAGCCCCAGAACATATATGGTAGGTGTAAATCTTAAATTTTAAATGAGAGAATAAATATGAAAAAAGTATTATATATTGCCGCTTCTGCGCTACTGTTTACAAGTTGCGAAAGTTTCTTGGATACGGAAAGCTACACTAAGAAAACAACAGGTAATTATCCCGTTACTGAAAAAGATGCGATTCAGCTGGTTACAGGTGTTTATGCTACTTTAAATAAACCAATAGCCAATTGCCAGAATACCTATTTCTATTTGTCGGAACTGGCTTCGGACGACCGTTTTGGTGGTGGTGGTGAGAATGATAAGGATATGCAGGTGATGGACCACTTGTTATATACTAACATCAACCGTTTCCAATCTTTCTGGACAGACCGTTATTCAGGCATTAACCGTGCCAATATGGCCATCGCAAACCTGGATAAGGTTGCAAATGAAACCATGAGAAATCAGATGATGGGTGAAACTTTAACCCTTCGCGCTTTTTTCTATAATGAATTGGTTGAAATGTTCGGAAGTGTGCCTTTAATTACAACTGTTCCCCAAAATGTGGCTGAAGCACAGGCTTATCCTGCACAGTCTCCCGTCGATGAGATTTATGCATCCATTGCCGCCGATTTAAAGAAGGCAATCGAGATAATGCCAAATAAAAAATGGAACGAAACAGTTTCTGGAGCAGGACATTTAACCAAATGGACAGCAGAAGCTTTGTTGGGTCGTGTATTTTTGTTCTATACCGGTTTCTATGGTAAAGAGTCTCTGCCTTTAATGGGTGAAGATGGAACTATATCAGGTTCTATAGGCAAAGACGAAGTTGCTGCAGCTCTGAAAGATTGTATTGATAATAGCGGACATAGTTTGGTAAGCGATTATCGTAGTTTGTGGCCTTATTCAAATAAACTTTCTAAGAAAGATTATCCCTATGTGAAAAATGCACCGGATTGGGTGAAGGATGGCGAAAATCCAGAACAGGTTTTTGCAATCAAATGTTCTCATTTGGCTGACTGGAGTACTACAATCGGATACTCGAATCAGTATATGTTGCATTTTGCAATCCGTAGCCATGGTGGTGCTGATCAATACAAGAAACTATTCCCATTCGGTCAGGGTTGGGGTGCTGGTCCGGTTAGTCCGAAACTTTGGAAAGAGTGGCAGGCAGCTGAACCTAACGATCCACGAAGAGAAGCATCTATTTTGGATGGATCCAAAACAGAGGGTTATATTTATGGAGCTGATAAACAGATGGAAGAAACTGGTTTGTGGCAGAAAAAAATTGTTGCAACAACCGGTGCTAAGGAATATAATGCTGATGGTACAATTAAAACACTCTTCAATAGCTTTACTTCTTCAACTGATTACTACGGAGACGGGGCAGATGACGACTTCCAACTTGGTCATGAAATCGATTTGAACGTGATCCGTTTTGCTGATGTGCTTCTGATGCATTCAGAAATTACCAAAACTGCGGATGGAATGAACCGTGTACGTGCCCGTGCTGGTCTTCCTGCAGTTACCTATTCTGAAACAGCTTTACGCAATGAACGTAGGTGGGAGCTTGCATTTGAAGGTACTCGCTGGGCTGATATCAGACGTTGGGGTATTGCAGAACAGGCTCTTAGCAATCAGTTAGGTTCTGATATCTGGAACCGCGGTGTAGCTACTGTGATGAAAAATCAAGGTGCCGGTTATGCAGCTCGTTACGCTGCAACCAAGGGATTCATGCCTATTCCACAATCTGAAATTGATCTATCTAATGGTGTTTTGAAACAAAATGCCGGATGGGATGCTTCTGCAGTCTTTGTAAGCTGGAATGAATAGTAAAATGTTAAATTTAAATCTTAATAAGAATCTTATGAACAAGACATTAATATATTCCATGTTAGCTGCTTCATTACTGATGGTTGCTTGTGATCCTGCGGAAGACAGAGATGTGCTTTCTGGAGCAATAACAGCCGATCAATTGAATATAACAGCTACACCTCAAGTGGTTGACGGGAAAAATTCAAACTACATCGATTTAAACAGCGATGGAGTAGGTACGTTGACCTCCTGGTTTTATGGTAACGGAACTACCACAAGCACAAAAACAACCGTACAGGTGGTGCTTGCCGGTCAGCGTGAAATATTTTTTACCGGATTGAATCACGATGGAACCTACATAACAAAAACATTGACTGTACAAGTTGATACGCTTATCAATGTTGCTCCGGAATGGGGTATTCTGTGCGGTACCGGTGAGAAAAATTGGGTATGGGATAATACGTTAAGCGCCGTTTGGGGTAACGGAGGTTATAAAGGTAATACATCTCCAGGCTGGTGGACAGTTGCTTTGGCAGATATCGATGGTCAGGCTGCCGGAGAAGGAGCCGGAGCAAAAATGACTTTTGCGGTTGATGGTTCGGGTTTGACAAAAATCAAATCAGATGGTTCGTCCACAAAAGGTTCATTTGTCTTTGATATGTCAGTTATTACAAAAGACGACGGAGGTGCTGTTTGGGCAAAAGGTAAACTTACAACCAAGAATGTTACTGTACTTTGTGGTAAATCACCCAATGAAGGTAACGGTCCGGTTTATTCGTATGATATTCTGAAACTGGATGACCAGAAGATGGTGCTTTCATATCCTGAGCCTGGTGCAGGTTCTTGGGGTACAGCATGGTTCTGGATGTTTAGAGCTGAATGATAGGTTGTTTATAATTTGGAAGAGTGCAGGAGTTTTCCTGCACTCTTTTATCTCTTAATAAATTTGTGCAATTAACTTTAAGTAGTATTATGCAAAAGGTATATTGTTTTATCACTCTTCTGTTTATGTTGTCTTGTGCTTCTTTCGAAAGTAAGTATATCATTGAAGGAAAGCTGAAAGGAAAAACTTACGATGGAGAATTTATTTATTTAGTTCCGGTTGAGGGTGCTACTGCTGAGACGGTTGATTCTGTACAGATAAAGGATGGTGCTTTTAGATTCGAAGGGGATGCTTCAGTCCCTTCAATTTGTATATTACGAACCCGACCTTTGTTACGAATGGAATTGCAGGAGTTACTTGTTGTTACTGAACCGGGAACAATCAGTGTTATACTTGATACAGAGAGCTCTGCCAAGGGAACTCCTCAGAATGAAGCCCTTCAATTGTGGAAAGAACAGAAACGAAACTCTGATTTTGCATATACGAATATAAATCAGCAATTACTTGAAGCCGACGAATCTAAAAAAGAGGAACTAAAAAAGCTTCAAATGAAGTACGATAAGGAATATTCCAATTTTAATTATAATTTTGTAAAGCAATATAAGCATACGGCTGTAGGTGAATTTGTGTATAAGATGACCGGTTTTTCCTTTACCCCAGAACAAAAAAAGGAATTAAACTCCTTGTAAATTACATGCTAAGGCCGTTGTATGTAACTTTAAAATGAAAATTATTCATGACAAAAAAGGAAGTACTTATCAAAGCTGGATCTGTAATGATGTTTGCTATACTATGTATAGCTTTCTTTCAATTTTTTTATCCGTATCATCTGTTTATTAAAGAACAGCTACAGCTTTTTTTGTTTACTTCCGAATATTTTATCTCTTATTTATCTAAACCGGCTTCACTAGCCTCTTATCTGGGCGACTTCTTTACCCAATTTTTTTATCTTCGCTGGGGAGGGGCTCTGGTTTTAGCCTTGCTACTTTGTGTGGAGTGGCTGCTGATCGCTTGCCTGTTGCGAAAATTGGGGGCAGAAAAGAATGTGTTGCTTTATGCTTTCTTTCCCATTATTGGAGAATGGGTATTGCATTGTGGGCTGGGGTATTCCGTGTCTTCTACTATTACTGTAATTCTTTGTATAATTATTTTTTTGCTTTACGCCACAATTAAAAAACGATTTATCGCATTTCTGGTTGCGATTCTTCTTCAACCCATTTTGTATGCATTGCTGGGAAGTGGATTGTTTACATTTAACCTATTACTTTTGCTGACAGATTCTATCAGAAAAGAGAAATTGAACTTATTAGCATACGTAATTCTTTTTACGGGTATTTTGATTCCGTTTTTATTGCGCTCTCATTATCTGTTGACTATCGAACAGGCATATATCTATCCTCATAGAGAATTTATGGCATTTGTGCCACCTCTTTTAATAATAATGCTTGCTGGTGGCATGTCTTCCCGGGAGGTTAGAATATACACTTCCGATATCAGATATACTCCTTTCCTTTTTGGATTACAACTTATATTGTTGATAGGAGGTGTACTATCCAGAGCAAATTTTCACAGAGAAAAGATCCTTTCGCTTGACAGTGAGGCGTATTTTGGGAACTGGTCGAAGGTTTTGAACCAGGCTTCTTCTTATAATCTAAATGATAATATCGCAACTTATTATATAAATCTGGCATTGGCTCGCTACGGTCAGCTTCCGGACCACATCCTGGAGTTTTATCAGCCTGCTACAGACGGACTGTTTTTACCCGTAAACCCGAATGCTTCTCCTCTAACGATCTTCTTTAGCAATGAGGTGTTCTTTTATCTTGGGGATATGAATATGGCACA
Source organism: Macellibacteroides sp. (assembly GCF_050251695.1). NCBI lineage: Bacteria > Pseudomonadati > Bacteroidota > Bacteroidia > Bacteroidales > Porphyromonadaceae > Macellibacteroides > Macellibacteroides sp. Next base: position 12,482 of record NZ_JBFWMI010000026.1, on the reverse strand, counting down.
ACATTCTTCTATGCTGGGAATGATTTTCTCTCCAAATAACAGAAGCTCTCGTCTTATCAAACGATTGGCAGAAATCAACATGATTAACGGAGAGAAAGAGGCAGCACGTAAATATTTAAGAATGCTTGAACCTACTCTTTTCCATCGTGCATGGGCTAAGAAGCGTTTGCAGATCCTTGATGCCGATACATTGATTGCCTCAACAGATGCCTGGCTGAAAGAGAAACGAAGCATGATTCCGAAACGTGACACGCTGCGTAGTTCGACCGATTATCTTGCATCATTAAATCTTCTGGCCTCAAGTAATCCGGCTAATAAAATGGCGGTCGACTATCTGTTATGCTATCATTTGTTATCGAAAGATATCCGGTCTTTTACCAATACCTATAACCGCTATGTAAAAGATACTTCTCCTGTGTTACCCCGGATTTATGGAGAGGCATTGCTGATAAGTCTTCTTAACTCCAAAGCAACGGATAAAGAGGTTCAATCTTACGGAATATCTCCGGATATGATTCGTGAATTTGCCGAGTATACAAGATTATACGAGCAAAGTAACGGACGAGGGGAGTTGTTGCAGGCAAAATTTGGAAAGAGTTACTGGTTTTATTTTCACTTTGCAAAAATGGATACAAAATGAAGCATATTATATACTACTTACTTTTGTTACTGCTTATCATTCAGTCGGGATGTAACCGTCCGTCTGAGATACAGAAGATTGATGGAATGCCACCGATCTATCCAGATTATACCAATATTACTATCCCGTATAACATAGCTCCCTTAAATTTCTTATTACGAAATAAGCCGCAATCTGTCGAAGTTTCTGTTAAGGGGAAAAATACATCTTTTGTCGTATACGGAAATGAAAAGATACAATTCCCCGAAAGGAAATGGAGATCATTATTAGAGTCCGAAAAAGGGAATGATATAACAGTTGAGGTTACAGTTGAAAAAGATGGGAAGTGGTATCGTTATGCTGCGTTTAAATGGAAAGTATCTATCCATAAAATTGATTCGTATTTGAGTTACCGAAGGATTGAACCAGGATACGAGGTGTGGAATAAAATTCAGATATGTCAGCGGAATCTGGAGAATTTTTCTGAAAAAGTATTGGCGGATAATAATCTGACCGATGGATCTTGCATGAATTGCCACATTTACAATCAACATCAGAAGGATGTTTCCCTTTTTCATTTAAGGGGGAAAAAGGGAGGAACAATTCTGAATAGGAATGGAAAACTTCGAAAATTAAATACAAAAGGAGTCAATAGCTTTGCTCCGGCGGTTTATGGGGCCTTCCATCCTTCAGGACGCTTTGGTGTCTTCTCGCAAAATACAATAATTCCGGAATTTCATGCCTATCGCTCCGAACGTCTGGAAGTATATGATACCGCATCAGATCTGGTTATTCTCGATTTTGATAAAAACAGTGTAAATACATCCTTATTGGTTTCAGGGGATCAGACATTGGAAACTTTTCCTGTGTTCTCGGCAGATGGAAAGTCGGTTTACTATTGTGCAGCTCCTCAGTTGCCTTTACCCGACAGCATCCGTTCACTTCGTTACAGCCTGATGCGAATCGACTTTGATGAAAAAAGCGGTAAATTTGGCAATAAGATTGACACCATTCTCTCTGCAAATAGTCTGCAACAATCGGTCAGCTTCCCCAAGGTTTCTCCAAACGGACGTTTTCTGCTTTTCTGTGTATCAGATTATGGCACTTTCCCGATTTGGCACAATGAAACTGACTTGCGTATGCTTGACTTGAAAACAGGAGGTGTTGATTCCCTTAAACAAGTAAACGCCTGGTATTCGGATTCATATCATAGCTGGTCGTCCGAAAGCCGGTGGTTTGTTTTTGCAAGCAAACGCGACAACGGAATATATGGAAAGCCCTATTTTTCATATATAGATAACAACGGAGTAGCCAGTAAACCATTTGTTCTGCCTCAGAAAGATCCGGCTTATTACGATTATACACTTATTTCATTTAATATACCCGAATTATCGAAAGATGGTGTATCTTTCGGTGCAATGGATGTAGAAGATGCCTATTTTAATTTACCGACGGATGAGATGAAGTAAATAAAAATTATTCGAATGAAGATACTATTAAGAAATGCCAACGGGATGCTAACACTCTTACTTGGAGTTGTTGTCTTTATTTTTTATGCCTTTTTCTATGCAAATCACCTGCATTTCCAGGAACAGCTGCAGTTATTTCAGTTTACTGTGCCGTATTTTATAGAATCAATCTCTATTCCTTCCGGGTTTACGGCATTCTTGAGTCAGTTCATTACCCAGTTTTTCTATTTACCGTGGGTAGGACCCGTATTAATGGCGCTACTTATGGTACGCTTGCAACTAATGGTAAAATGGGTTGCTTTCCGTATAAAGAGGAATCCAAATCTTGAACCATTTACATTTGTTCCCCCTCTTTTTTTATGGGCCCTTCTATGTGACGAAAATTATATGCTTGGGGGATTGGTTGCATTAATTCTTACGCTTCAGTTGGTTTGGGTACTTACTAAAATCAGTTCGCCTGTAGTACGTATCATTGCTACGATGATTTTCATCCCAATTACTTATTGGCTTGCAGGAGGTACTGCGGTACTAATGCCTCTGATCATGATTGTATTTGAACTTACTCGTCCCACTGAAAATAGAGTGTCGGTCTGGTGGATTGGTGCAGGATATCTAATTTTAATGCTTATTTCGCCACTTATCGCTAAAAACTACCTGGTTCTTCTTCCATCAATGCAGGTTTTTATCGGATACGGTTATTATCGTTATCTTATTTATCTGCCTTTTGGAATCCTGCTGTTATGGGCGTTGACGTTTTTAGTAATGCTTTTGTATGCTTTTTTGCCAAAGAGTGTGATGGATGGAAAGAAGAGTTTACCATTTTATATCTCTTCGCTTTTTCTTGTGTGGGGCGGAGCTGCGTATCTGGTAGCAGGTTCTTACAATCGCATCGCCGAGGAGGTAATGACATACGACTACTTTATTCGGACCAAACAATGGGATAAGGCAGTGGCTTTGGCCGAAAAAGATGCCCCAGCTAATCCGCTTGCAGTAGCAAGTCTTAATCTGGCCCTTAGTCAGAAGGGACTATTAGGGGATAAGATGTTTCATTTTATTCAGAATGGGAGTGAGGGGTTGATTCCGCAATTTGATAGGGACTATTTCTTGCCTATGATGGTCGGGGAGGTTTATTACTATCTTGGATTGACAAATACAGCACAGCGTTTTGCATTTGAAGGAATGGAGGCTATTCCCGATTATCAAAAAAGCGCCCGCTGTTTGAAACGGTTGGCCGAAACGAATTTAATAAACGGCTCTTATGAAGTTTCCAGAAAGTACCTGCTCATACTCCAAAATACTTTTTTCTATAAAGATTGGGCTACCGAAACGCTTGCCTATTTAGGAGATGAAGATCGGATCAACAATCATCCGGAATGGGGAAGAATTAGAAAATTCAGACCTAAAGAAGATTTCTTATTTGATGGGAATCAGCTGGATATGATATTAGGAATGCTTATTCAACAAGAGCCGACGAACCGGATGGCATACGAATATCTGATGGGCTATTGCCTGCTGAATAAAGATTTACCACATTTTATGCAGTATGTCGACTTAGGGAAAGAGATAGGTTATAAGTCGATGCCGATCAGTTATCAGGAAGCGGCTTTATATGTATGGGGATTGCAATCGACGGATCTGAGCCAGACACCTTTCCCAGTCAATAATGAGGTAAAAAAACGGATGCAGACATATGCAGGCATCTATACAACAAGAGAGGATGCCCAGATGTATCTTGAAAAGGAGTTTGCTGATACTTACTGGTATTATTTCCATTACAGATACAAAAATATTATTAAGAGAAACGAAGAATTCAGGCAAATGCATTGACGCTATATCACGCCTTTTATCTACTAATTTAAACCATAAAAGAAGATGAAAACTATATATACATGGATGATTCTATATCTGTTACTTTTTACAAGTTGTGGTGAGCAGGTAATTAATCCGGAAAAACTGAATGTTATACCACCTGTTTTTCCGGATTACACAGGAGTGACAGTCCCGGCCAGCATTGCCCCTCTTAATTTTGTCCTCTCAATCCCGTATGATAAGATTGATGTAACTATTTCCGGAAAGAAGGGAGGCTTACATATTCAGTCGGACAAGGTTGCAGCCTTTCCTCCGTCGGACTGGAGTTCCATTGTTCAGGATAACATAGGAGATAGTCTGCAAATTACAGTTTCGGTCAAATCAGAGGGTAAATGGAGGCAGTATCTTCCTTTTGCCATCTATATTTCGCCCGATTCGATTGATTATGGCTTGGTATACCGACTGATTGCTCCGGGATATGAAGTCTGGAGTAAGATGGGAATCTATGAAACCTGTTTAAGTACGGCTAAACAATCTACTATTCTGGATAATAAACTGATGGCTCCTAATTGTATGAACTGCCATACATTTCCGCAGAATAATCCTCATAAGATGAGTCTGCATATCCGGGGAGCAAATGGGGCTACAGCATTGGTGCAGAACGGATCGATTGAAATGCTTGCAACTAAAACGGATAAAATGATTGGTAATGCACAATATACATACTGGCATTCATCTGAAAAATATATTGCTTTTTCGACAAATAAAACCCAGCAAGGCTTTCATGCAAGAGATGAAAAGCGTGTGGAGGTAATCGATTTGGAGTCGGATGTCTTTGTTTATGATATTGTTAACAACGAAATGGTAAGTTGTCCCCAATTAAGTAGTAAAGAGTCGTTCGAGACTTTTCCCTCTTTTTCAGCAGATGGCAAAACTCTTTTCTTCTGTACAGCAGCTGCGCGTCCGATTCCCGAAGAATACAATCAGATACGTTATAATTTGTGTAGTGTATCGTTTGATCCCGTTTCACGGACTTTCGGAAATAAAGTAGATACTCTGGTTGCTGCCGAAGCTATGGGTAAGAGCGTATCTTTTCCAAGACCATCATACGATGGAAAGTATATAATGTTTACCATGTCTGATTATGGAAACTTTTCCATATGGCATAAGGAGGCCGATTTATGGTTGGTCGATCTAAATACAGGAATTTCACGTTCTCTAACCGAAGTCAACAGCAGTGATGTGGAAAGTTATCACAACTGGAGCAGTAACTCACGCTGGTTTGTGTTTAGTAGCCGACGGATTGACGGACTTTATACCCGTCCTTTTATTGCGAACATTGATTCGAATGGAAAGATTGGAAAGCCATTTCTTTTACCGCAAAAGGATCCGGAAGAATATATACGCAGTTTTTATTCATATAATCTTCCGGAATTTGTAACAGGACCTGTGGAAGTCAATCCCCGCGACCTGGCTGCGGCAGCAATGAAGCCTGAACGCAAACAGGTGAAACCGGCCAATTAAAACTTGCGGAAGGTGTATTTTTTATTGTCGGCTTTAAGAATTAATTGTTTGCGGTCGACTTTCTCAACACTGTAGTGACGTGTAGCTTCTGTCCAATCAGTAAAGGGTAAAAAACTGGCAACAGGTACAGGATTGTCGGTAAGCTCGATAACAATCGAGTTGTTGTCCGGCATGTTGTTGAATCCATACTCCGACCGGAAACTATCAGACTTGGGACTGTAAATCTGATACATAAAAAGAGTATTTTGAAAGTTGAAATAGATTGTATCTACAGTCGTTACCTGTCCATCGGATTCAACCTGTTGCATTTGCCATTTCCCTTCCAGGGGAGTATTTAATTCTTGTCCGCAAGCACTCAAAAGTAGTAAGGCTATGGCGGATAGGGCTATTTTTTTCATTAGTTTATAATTTTGTGAAGTACAAATTTAGATAAAAATAAGCATATTCTATCACGAATATGGAAAATGCAGGGGTAATGCTGCTTAATAAATATACGATTGCACCAGATTAAGCAGAAGCAAAAATCCCGGGAATTTGTCATATCCCCGGGATTAATAGCTTTACAGCCTACGTTCAATTAAAGAACTCCTTTGGTGGAAGGAAGTTCGTAGTTAAATATATCCCTACGGATGGCCATCTTTATTGATCTGGCCAATGCTTTGAATATACCTTCTATTTTATGATGCTCATTCTGACCTTCGGCTTTGATTGTGAGATTCATTCGGGCTGCGTCACTTAGGGATTTGAAAAAATGAAGAAACATTTCGGTTGGCATGTCTCCAATCTTTTCCCTATTGAATGTTGCATCCCATACAAGCCAGGGACGACCTCCAAAGTCTAAGGCAACCGTACAGAAACAGTCATCCATAGGCAGACAATATCCATAACGTTCAATTCCCCTTTTATCTCCAAGCGATTTTAATAAAGCTTCCCCTAATGCAATTGCCGTGTCCTCAATGGTATGGTGTTCGTCAACTTCAAGATCGCCTTTCACTTTAATAGTAAGATCTATCCCGGCATGTTTGCCGATCTGATCAAGCATATGATCAAAAAATCCCAATCCGGTAGCTATGTCTGTTTTACCTTTTCCATCCAGATTTACTTCAACATAAATATCTGTTTCGCGCGTGGTTCGCTTGATAACAGCTCTTCTTTCTCCAGCAAAAAGAAACTCAGTGATTTTATTCCAGTCACCCGTACATAAAACACAACAAGCCTCAAGATCTCTGGCTTTCAATTGCTGATCAGCATCTTCTCCATCGTATAGCCAGATTGCTTTCGCACCTAAGTTTTTAGCCAACTCCACATCGGTCAGCCTGTCTCCAATCACAAAGCTGTTAGTCAGGTCGTACGAACCATCCATGTACTTATGTAACATTCCGGTACGAGGTTTCCGGTTGGGTGAGTTCTCTTCGGGCATTGACGGATCAAACAACAAATCGTCGAATGTGATGCCTTCACCTTCCAATGCTTTCATAAGTTTGTTTTGCGCAGGCCAGAAAGTCTCTTCCGGAAAGGATGTAGTACCCAAGCCATCCTGATTGCTGACCATCACAAATTCGAAGTCCAGCTTTTTGCGGATGAAATATAGATTCCTGAAAATTTTAGGATAAAATTCCAGCTTTTCCAAGCTGTCCAGCTGATAATCGACAGGAGGCTCAACCACCAGCGTACCATCTCTATCTATAAATAGGGCTCTTTTCATATTGCGGCTTTTTTTAGCGATTCAATTAAAGTCTCATTTTCTACAGGAGTACCCACAGTAATGCGCAAACAGCCCAAACATAAGGCAATATTGGTGCGGTTTCGTACTATAACTCCTTGTTCGACAAGGTGGTTGTAGAGCTTGTTTGCGTCTTCTACCTGTACTAATACAAAATTGGCATCGGTTGGGTAAATCTTCTTTACAATAGGAAGAAGACTGAGCCTGCTAATAAGTTTTTCTCTTTCCTTAAGTAATACTTCGACCCATTCGTTTACCTTGGATGGATTCTCCAACAGATCAATTGCATATTTCTGAGAAAGCTGGTTGATATTATATGGGTACTTTATCTTATTCAGTACAGCTATAATTTCGGGAGTGGCAAAGGCCATTCCTAAACGTATACCTGCACTTCCCCAAGCTTTTGATAAAGTTTGCAACACCACTAAATTAGGATAAGTGCTAAGCTCACTCAAGAACGAAGGTTCCGAAGAGAAATCAATGTAGGCTTCATCCACCACTACGATACCTCCGAATCCAACGAGCACTTTGCGAATCTCCTCCCGATTCAGACTGTTTCCGGTTGGGTTGTTAGGTGAGCAAAGAAATAAAAGTTTGGCAGCAGGTGCCTCGTTGTGCGATAACAGATTTTCGGCCTTAAACTGAAACTGTTCATCAAGTAGTACCGGAATATAGGGTACATTATTCACATCTGCGGCAACTTTATACATCCCGTAGGTAGGATCGATGGCCAGAATACAGTCTCTGGCGGGTTCGCAGAAAGCTCTTATCAATAAATCGATGGGTTCGTCGCTTCCGTTACCCAATAGAATGTTTTTTACATCCACCTTTTTAATTTCAGCAATGCGTTCTTTCACTTTCCACTGCATAGGATCCGGATAACGATTATAGGGGGCATTATATGGATTTTCGTTAGCATCCAGAAAAACGGAGGCTTCACCATGGAATTCATCTCTTGCTGATGAATAAGGTTTTAAATTCCATACATTGGGGCGAACTAATTCTTTTAACTCTTTCATACGTATATAATTTATAATTGAAAGGTATGAGGTACGAAACTTATTCTATGCATGACCGTCGACTTCGTTAATGGTGCGTTTACTCTTTTCATAAACTACTGAGTCTTATAGTTACCGCATTACGGTGTGCATCCAGTTGTTCTCCAGCAGCCATTACCTCAATGGTATTACCTAAATTTCTTATTCCCTCTTTTGTAATTTCCTGAAAGGTGATTTTTTTGATGAAACTATCCAGATTTACACCGCTGTAAGAACGGGCATAACCATTAGTCGGCAACGTATGATTGGTTCCCGAAGCATAGTCGCCGGCACTTTCAGGAGTATACGCACCCATAAAAACACTTCCTGCATTGGTAATCTGATCTGCTATGAAGTCATAATTATTTGTTTGTATAATCAGGTGTTCTGGAGCATACTGATTGGTGAAACGAATTACTTCGGCATCGTCTTTCAACACGATTATACGGCTGTGCAAAAGCGCTTTCTCAGTAATCTCTTTGCGAGGTAATTTCTCCAATTGTTCCTGAACAGCTTTTACAACAGGTTCTACAATTTCTTCGGATGTGGTAACAAGTATAGCCTGACTATCAGGACCATGTTCAGCCTGCGATAGAAAATCGGCTGCAATAAACTCCGGATTGGCATTTTTATCGGCTATAACTTCAACTTCCGAAGGTCCTGCCGGCATGTCGATCGCGACTTCCTTTAGGCTAACCAGCTGTTTTGCTGCGGTAACATATTGATTTCCTGGGCCAAAAATCTTGTATACTTTAGGTACAGACTCTGTTCCATAGGCCATAGCCGCAATTGCTTGTATACCTCCGACTTTGGCAATAATGCTGACATCAGCTATTTTAGCTGCATACAATATTGCCGGATGTAGCTTCCCTTCCTTATTGGGTGGCGAGCACAATACAATCTCTTTACAACCTGCAATCTTTGCTGGAATAGCTAACATGAGAACCGTCGAAAACAGTGGTGCGCTACCTCCGGGAATATATAATCCTACTTTTTCAATGGCAACAGCCTTTTGCCAACAGGTTACTCCGGTTGTGGTTTCAATACGATTACCGTTAAATTTTTGTGCTTCGTGAAACTTTTCAATGTTGTTTTTAGCAATAAGAATAGCCTCTTTTAATTCAGCATTCACCAAGGTCTCAGCTTCGTTTATCTCAGTTTCACTTACCAACAAATCTGATATTTTAACTTTATCGAATTGCTCCCCATATTTTTTTACGGCTTCGTCGCCTTGGGTATGTACTTCATCTAAAACTTTTTGAACGGTACCGAACAACGAACTTACATCCAGAGCCGGACGTTTTATAAGTTTATTCCATTCATCCGGATTGGGGTATTTTATAATTTCCATACTACCATCGTTTATAAAATCATTTTTTCAATCGGAATAACCAGTATACCTTCAGCTCCTAGAGCTTTCAGCTTGCCTATTATCTCCCAGAAGTGCTTTTCAGCAATTACAGATTGTATGGATACCCATCCCTCTTCGGCTAACGGAGTTACAGTAGGGCTCTTCATCCCGGGGAGGATTTCGATTATTTCCTTTAATTTATTTTCCGGAGCATTTAGCAGTACATATTTTTTCCCTTCAGCTGTTTGAATGGCTTCGAAACGGAAAATCAGCTCATCCAGAATTTCTTTTTTTGAATCGGTAAGTTCGCTGTTTGCGATAAGAAGGGCTTCGCTTTGCATTACTACATCTACTTCCTTTAATTGATTGCTCACCAATGTACTTCCAGAACTTACAATATCGAAAATTGCATCTGCCAAACCAATGCCAGGAGCTATTTCCACGGATCCACTGATAACATGTAATTCGGCCTTGACTTGCTTTTGTCTCAAATAGTCCTTCAGAATTTCGGGGTAGGAGGTTGCAATGGTTTTTCCATTAAACCACTCGATTCCTTTATATTCTTCATCTTTCGGTATAGCTAAAGATAATCTGCATTTGCTAAATCCCAAGCGTTTAATCAATAGAGCTTCCGCTCCTTTTTCGATGTACTCGTTCTCTCCAACGATACCAATATCCGCTACTCCGTTAGCCACCGATTGTGGTATATCATCATCGCGCAAGAAAAGTACTTCGACCGGAAATCCCTTTGCCGAAAGTAACAAGGTACGTTTCCCTTTATTCAGTTTTATACCAGCTTCTTCAAGAAGCATCATTGTTTCTTCAAACAACCTTCCTTTTGATTGTACTGCAATTCGTAACATATGTCTGTTTTTTAAATTAATACCTATATACCGACAAAAAAAGGCTTACCTTGAACGGTAAGCCTTCACTTTATTATTTTTAATGCACCTTTTAGACACCAAAACAGCCCACCGAACTATTGTCCGTTGTAATGATGGTGATGATGATGCATTGTATTCAGTTTCATATTTCTGATTGATTACGCTACAAAATTACAATAATTCTTGAATCTGCAATATTATATGATAAAATATTACAAATTATTTATAGGAGATACCATTTTATGAGTTTATAGAGAGTTTACGGGGACTTAAGGCATGCTTTTATTCTTTAAAGATTAATGATTTAATCTGCCGTGAAAAATGTCGGGACATTTTTTAAAAAATGTATATACTTTTTGGAGAAAATGTTATGAGTTATACAATCAAAAGTAACTATAATTTGATGCCCATTAAATGAAGACTTTATTATTCATCTTTAGCCAGTATTTCGTAGGTATAAGAACCTTTTTTTAGTCAATAACGTATATTCAAAAAATATAAGGTTTTGTTTCCATCTTTTGTAATTTAAATCTGAATTTAGAAAATAGGATGTTCCGATAAAAGTAATTTACTTCAAATGACATTACATATTAACAGTAGGATACGTCCCAATAAGGAAGATTATATGTTATTCAGCAGACAAAATTCATCAGGGCATTAGTAATAGGTATTATTAATAAAAAAATGTATGAATTGTTTATCTACTAGCTGAAATCACTAATTTTAAATGAGTTTTCTCCGTTGTAAAGGATTTAAATGTATTTTTGATTTTTATTTCAAAAAGTTATTTAACTAAGCCTGGTTTATTTTGAATCCGGCTTTTGACTATTTACCTATGAACGCTAGCAGAATGATTCCAATTGTTGCCATCACATTTGTTTTGGTTATGTCTTTTCTATTTTCTTGTAATAAAAATTATCCTATCCCGGATGAGATAAGTAAGGCTCAGGCATTAATGCTTGAACGTCCGGATAGTGCTTTGTTAATCCTCGAAGGACTGAAAGGGGTAGAGCATCTGCCTGCCAAATTAAAAGCTACTTATAATTTATGTTTAATTGAAGCGCGCGATAAAAATTACATTGTTCATACTTCAGATTCACTGATTAATACGGTCGTAGCCTTTTTTGAAAAAGAAGATGACCCCTTGATGAAAGCTAAAGCTTACTATTATCAAGGACGAATTTATGATGATATACGTGAAGTGGAAAAGTCGGCTCTTAGCTATAAAAAAGCCGAAACAATGGCCAATAAAACAACCGAGTATAGATTGCAGGCTTTGATATATAATCATTTAGCAAAACTTTCCTTTTACAGAGAATTATATAATGAAGCATTGGACTGGAATGTAAAAGCATATGGATCGTTACTTCAGTCGAAAGACACAGCATCGGCCTATTTTATATTAAGAGATATTGCACGTTCTAATTATTTGTTGAAACGATATGATAAATCGATGCAATATTTTAATGAAGCACTTAGCATAGCTGACAGGTATCAAAATAAAAGTGTTGAATCCTTGATGTATTATGAAATATCTCTTATGTATGACGCTAGACATATGTCAGATAGCTCTCTTTACTATATCCGCAAGTCTTTGTATACTGATCCTAATATTATAAAAAATGAAGAGATTAATTTGGGTGTATCTGATGCATATAGGAAAGTTAATCAGTTGGATTCTGCAAGGCTTTATTTAAATCAATGTAAAAATAGCAGTTCATTATATACAAAAACTGGCTATTACATGATTTTGGCTAAAATAGAAGAAGATGCCGGGAATTTAAATAAATCTATAGATGCATATAAATTATCTTATACATATCAGGACTCTATTCGTAATATAAGTAGTGCTGAAGCCTTGGCGGAGGTTGTGGCTAAATATGATAATGAAAAACTGGAGAACGAGAAAAATGTAATATTATTGGAAAAGTCCAGGGCATGGAGTAATTTCTATCTTATACTATCAGGAAGCTTGCTTCTGACAATTGCATTTGTTTACATCTTCTTTACGTTTAAACGAAGAAAAGAATCTCAATTAAGAGAAAGTGTAAACAAGTTGATTGACT
>NZ_JBFWMI010000025.1:15037-37659 GCF_050251695.1 Macellibacteroides sp. | reverse complement strand
TCAATACAGATAGAGCGATGCCAGAGAGGGTGACCAGCATTCCAGCTATAGCTTGAATTGATAATTTTTCGCCAAGAATTAACCATCCGGAAAAAGCGGCGGCAATAGGGGCTAGAGTCATAAAGAGTTGTCCAAAACGTGACCCTATCAGAACATAAGCATTGAAAAGACAATAATCTCCTAGTACATAGCCTACAAAGCCTGATAATGATAGCCAGAACCAAGTACGTCCATCAGCGTATATTGGTAGAGGTGAACCGGTAAACCACCACAATGTGATTCCCAAAAAAAGCAGGGAGAGAGACATACGGATCACGTTGAGTTGCAAAGAGCCCAGTCGTTTACTACCCACTTCGGCAAATAGGGCTGTGGCTGTCCATGAAATGGCAACACCAACAGAAAGAATCTCACCAAAATATTGCATTTCCTAAAATTTGCGCGCAAAGGTACATTTTTTATATCTTTCGTGGTTAAAAATGGTTGTATTCTTATCCAGGTTTTTGTGTTGCTGTATTTTGTTGTATTTTTGCGGCCAAAATCAATGCAAATATATTGAATGGGGTTAGAAAAAGGTATTTTTAAACGTACGGAGTTATTGGTTGGCAATGATTGGATGACACGTATTGCATCAGCTCGTGTAATAATTTTCGGAGTAGGTGGTGTAGGTAGCTGGTGTGCTGAGAGTCTGGTTAGATCGGGAGTCAGATATCTTACAATTGTTGATTCCGACCGTATCTGTGTCACCAACATTAATCGTCAGTTGATGGCCACGACTAAGACCGTGGGCAGAGTAAAGGTGGATGTACTTAAAGAGCGTTTACTTGATATTAACCCATTGGCCGAAATAACTGCGCTGCAGCAGATTTACAGTGCTGAAACAGCCGATTCGTTTGCCTTACATTCTTACGATTATATTATAGATGCGATTGATAGTCTGGAAAATAAAGCCGACTTGATTCGTAGGGCAACAAAAACAGACGCGGTATTCTTTTCCTCAATGGGAGCTGCCCTGAAAATGAATCCGTTAAAAATTGAAGTCGCCGAGTTCTGGAAAGTAAAGGGTTGTCCGTTAGCTGCAGCACTTCGCCGGAAAATGAAAAAAGGCGAGAAGCCTTCAAAAAAATTTAAATGCGTGTTTAGTGAGGAGTTACTCGAAAACAGAGGCGCTAATTCCTCTTGTGGTACAAGTGCTTGTCTATGTCCGAAATCTCATAATGCACCCGGAGATCCGGATCTTGCCAACCATGAATGGTGCAGTTCGAAGGCACGCATTAATGGAACACTCGCCCATACAACTGCAATGTTTGGTTTTACACTTGCAGGCTTGGTGATGCAGGATTTGTGTAAGGAATAATCATAGGAAATCGACAATATCCCATAATGTGCCAACCTCTTTGAATCTGGAATTTTGTTGAGGTGCTTCGGCTGTTTCGTGCGCCCAAGTAGTTTTATACGGAACGTGAATGGCATAACAGCCAAGACTGAGTGGGGGAAGAATATCCGATTTCATAGAATTACCAGTCATAAGAAATTCTTCTGGTTGTATGTCCAGATGATTTAACAGTTGTCGGTATGTCTGGGGTGTTTTGTCACTTATTATTTCTACGTGATGAAACAGGTGTGCAATACCGGAACGAAGAAGTTTACGCTCCTGATCCAGCAAGTCTCCCTTGGTTACAACAATGAGTTTGTATTTTCCATACAGGGCATTGAGTGTTTTGTGAACATCTGGTAATAATTCGACGGGTTGTTCGAGTTGTTCTTTTCCAAAAATAAGTATTTGATGTAAAAGAGAGGCGGTTGCCTGATCCCCTGCAAGCTTAATCGCCGTTTCCATAACAGAGAGTATATAAGCTTTAACTCCATACCCGTACAGTGGCATATTTTGCATTTCTGTACGATACAGTTGATCGGCAACAATTTCTTTGCTTGCGTATGGGGCTAGCAATTTATATAGTTTATGCTCGGTTTCTAAAAAATAACTTTCATTAATCCAAAGGGTGTCATCTGCATCGAATCCGATTACTTTGATCTTGTCCAGTTTCATCTACACTTATGTTTAAATCTTCAATAATGTATTCTATTGTATAGGTGCTTGACGAAGGATGTCTATCAGAATAGGTTTGATTCCACTTACAAAGAATTCGATAGCAATAACCATAAGAATAAGTCCCATCAGACGCATCATCACATTATTGCCAGTCTCGCCTATGATTTTATTAATGCGGGTTGCCGCACGCAAAATGATGAATGTTAGCAGATATACGATCGCAATAGAGGCAATAAGTACTACCTGCATCCAAAATGTATCAGCCTCTTCCATAAGTACAATTGCGTTAGTAATGGATCCCGGTCCGCAAATCATAGGAATGGCAAGGGGGGTGATTGAAATATCTTTGGCATAAGTTTTGATCTCGTCTTCCTTGAGTTTTACTTTTGTGATACGAGCCTGAAGCATGTCCCAACCTATGGCAAAGAAAATAACTCCACCAACGACCCGGAAGCCGTTGGTGGAGATACCAAAAAATTTAAACAATAGCTGACCAGAAACAGCGAACATCACCAATGTGATAAAAGATACGATGGTAGCCCTCTTTACAATGGCTTTCCGCTCCATATCAGAAAACCCGTCAGTCATGGTTAGAAAGATAGGCATGATGCTGAGTGGATTGGTCAGCGTAAAAAAAGAGGTGAGGCACAGTAGTGCGAAAGGTAACAACGTATCCATGGTACAGCTTATTTAGAAATTTATTTATCCCAAACCAAATAGGCTGAAATGAGCCAGTGGTTTAGTTCGTTGTCTTTGATGTTTTGAGCTTCAGGAATGCTGAAGGTGATTGTATGACTTCCTTCACCAAGGTTAGGAAGAGCAACCTCTACCGGTTTTACATCGCTGCCCGGACACCAGTTGGAGCGTGATAAATCTGAAGAAGCCAATGGTTCTTCCACCAACTTCTTTTGGTATCCACCTTTGCCAATATAGGCTGCCAGACGTTCACGCAGCCACACACCTGTTGCAGGATTAAAACGACGGAACGAAGCGCAATCGTCACGCCATGGTATAAAATTGAGCACCTCTTTACCATCAATCGAGATGATGTTTCTCTTTTCAACAAACTCGTCTCCTCCAGAATGACCACCGTGGCCTGTTACTATATATTTCAGCTTTACGTTGCGGGCGCCGGCAGGAATGTTGAATGTGGTGGAAACGTCCTTACGTGCAAAAATATCGGGATAGGTTTGTCCCATATAGTATACCGTATTAATAAGAGGTTCCACGTGTTTTTGCTTAATAGCATCGACTCCTATCTGCGATTCTTCAATATCAAGTACAAGGCTTGCAATATAGCCTTCAGGTGTCCAGGTGTCAATAAATATTCCCACATAGGCTTCGCGTTCAAGCATTGAATACAGATCAGTAATATCTTGCTCCCAAACTACATTTTTAGCCCATTTATCAATGTAAACAGGTTTACGGGTACTACTCAGGCTATCATTGTCGTTACTATAAAATCCAACGCCGAAAGGAGTCATAAAGCGCAAAAGTTCAACAGTCGGTTTATAGTTCTCGCCAGCCAGTACCCCGATTAGTTTCTCAAGTTTGGTGCTGTCTACTGCAGGAAATTTCTGTTCTCCTTTGGCAATATTGAGTAAGTTTATTGCAGAAGATTTAGGAAGTACGAAGCATGAACCCGACTTATCCCAGCGGTCTCCATTAGATGCAAGAGTAACCTTCGCCTTTACCTTTACATTACGTTGATAAGGTGGTAAGGTTATTTTTTTTAGAATGATACGTCCGTTGGTAAGGTGAATCACGCTATCTGAAGCCGATTCATTAATACCATCGGGGTATTTATCCGGAGCAAAGCGTACCGGAGTCTGGTTAAATACTTGTAATGTCCTGTTTCCATAGGAGGTAAGTTCTTTACTTCCGCATGAGAATAGCATCAGGGTGCCTGTAAGGGCAGCTCCTAATAAAAATCTGTTCATATTGTGTTATCGTTTAGTAAGTTCGTTTATAAGTTGTTTCTGACCGGTTTTTTTGTCGTTGTGAGTACAAGGGCCCGTTACGCAACCACCTTCGCAAGCCATGACTTCAATGAATTGTGCAGGTGTTTTGCCAGTCTTAGCGAATGCACGCAACAGACCAATGTTCTTTTTATCAAGGTTAGCCACCTGAACGGCGCTAATGCTGTCTTGTTCTTCTTTTAAGTAGACTTTAACGGCGTTTACTACTCCGCCACTCTGAGCAAATCCATGGGCTTCACGTACAGATTTGAATAGTACGGAAAATGGTCGTGCTTCGTTAATATTGATGTTTAGTCCTGTTAAAATTGAACCAACCTCTTCGAAGGTTAATGTAAAATCGACACAACCATCTCGTTTTACCTCTTGTCGCTTGGCTACACAGGGTCCCACAAATACAATTTTTGCATTAGGGTATTTCTCTTTTACGATCCTGGCTGTGTAGTACATGGGTGAACCGGTGTGAGAGATGTATTTTTTCATGTCCGGAATGTGCTTGTTGGCAAGCTCAACGTATGAAGGACAGCATGAGGTAGTCATGAACGGTTGTCCTTCTGCCAGTTTTTCCTTCAGTTCTTCTGCCTCACGCCGGGTTGTTTCCATCGCACCTTGTGCAACTTCAACTACTTCGGCAAAGCCCATGGCCTTGATCGCTCCATATACATTTTCGATTGGAGCACTAAATTGAGCAAGGATGGAAGGGGCTACAATTGCAACCATTTCTTCTTTATTACGCAATCTTTGTAAAACATCAAATGCCTGGGAAATTTCAAATATGGCTCCAAAAGGACATGCATTTATACATTTACCACAGTAGATACATTTGCTTTCATCAATGTGCTCAATGCCATACTCATCTTTACTGATTGCTTTCACAGGACAAGCCTCCTCACAGGGAATCGGTACATAAACAATTGCATGATATGGACAGCTGCTATGACATTTTCCGCAGCTGATGCAGGTTTCGTGATCAATGCTGGCCTGACCGTTCTTTTGAAATACGATAGAATCTTTGGGACAGTTCATGTAGCAGCTACGGGCTACACATCCACGGCAAAGGTTGGTGATTTCGTAATTGACTTGTACACAAGAAGAGCATGCTTCATCAATTACGCATAGCAGATTCTCTTTTTTATTTTCAGTACGCAGCAGAGCCTTTTTTGCATATTCAGACAATGGTGTTAGTTCGTCAACTTCATCGCTCATGTCAAACCCAAGTAATGGAAAGGATTTGTACTTCCAGACAGCTCGCTCTTTGTGTACACAACAGCGACCTATTACTTTTGATTTACGGGGACTTAATTCCAAAGGAAGGCGGTCAATTTCATCCAGAAGACGGTTTTCATTCCAGAGTCTGACCAATTGCGCCAGCAATTTATGACGCACAATCATTACGTTATTGGTAAAAGCCATAGACGATGTTTGAACTTTAGGGTACAAAGATACATAAAAAGCCCTGATATATCAACGGAACTTTTCGTTAAGAATTATTGATGCGCTGTGTACCTCTCCCGAGAATGGAGGATTGAGTTTGGAAAGCTTTAGCGTTATCTCTTTTACGATTGGATATTTCTCTTTTATAGAGTGAACTATCCTGCCAGCTACATGCTCAAGGAGTTGGGAAGGTATACTCATTTCATCTTTTACCAGACCGAATAGCTGACTATAATCAATGGTATCTTCCAACCGATCACTTTGAATGGCATTGGAAAGGTCTGCAGTAAGTAATAAATTGACGACAAAAGTATTTCCAACCAGCTTTTCTTGTTGAAGAACTCCGTGATAAGCGTGGAATATCATTTCCCTTAATTCAATTTGTGTTGTCATATTGTTTTAAATTAGAGGTAAAAGTAATGAATTTAAACATATCTGACAAAAAAAGTCTATATTTGTCTCTTCACAAAAGAAATAGGATATGATGAATCTAAAACATAAGGAGGAAACTCCTGCTGGCGGACTGCATAATGTATTGTCGTCAGGTTCTGCAATAAAAGGGAATGTAATGGCTGATACTGATTTTCGTCTTGATGGTAAGGTGGAAGGTGATATTCTTTGTGGCGGGAAAATAGTGATAGGTCCTAAAGGTTCTGTTTTAGGCAATGTTACTGCCGAAAATGCGGAGATAATGGGCGAAATAGCCGGTTGTGTAAAAGTGAATGGCAAGCTGGTGCTAAAGTCGACTGCCCGGATAGCAGGAGATATCTGTATCCGATCAATCGAGATTGAGCCCAATGCGCGTTTTAACGGTAAATGTATTATGTCGTGCGAAGAGTAAGCTCTCCGCACGATTTATTTGCTGAATATTTTTTCTATAGAATATAGAATAGAACGTATTTAATTTTCTTCATCTCAATGCCTACCGCTTTTTCTAATCAGGAAGGATATCTTTTCATTTAAAGAGTCTGCTCTTATCAATTCCTCCAGATTGATGTGCATACGATACTGCCAGTAATGTCTGGAGTTAGCTGGCACGTTAATTCGTTCTGACTCTATATCGCTTCGTTTTATGGAATCATCTATTGCAAACCAATCTTGAAGTGGCAGGATGGTAAGCATGGATTGTGTTTCAAGATGATTGGATATAATTTGTCTTGCTATATCTTCCCTGCATTCATCTGGAGCTACTCCAACCCTTAATAAAATCTGGTTGAAATATCGCTTGGTTTTATCCGGATCTTCTTTCCACCAGTTTCGGATCGGTGTCATATCGTGAGTAGATGTTGTACAAACGGAGTTATAGGGCAACGACAACAGATCTGAAAACTCTCTATGAGATGTTTTGGGCATACGTTCAATCTCCAGACTTAAAATCTGAAGCTTTTTCATCACTTCGGGTACAGAATCTGGTATCATACCCAAATCTTCTCCACAAACCAGCATGTCGGTACAGGCAACTAATGGTACTAAATGCTTATAGGCTTGTAATTTCCAATATTCAGTATGCCGGCGATAGAAGAAGTGCCAGTATAATTGATCGAATGCATACCGTTCGCTTTCCGAAAGTTCTTTATAAATGAACGAGTTCATTGCGGATATGCGGGGGTGAAACAACAGTTCGTTATGCGGATCAGGCAAGAAAAGCATCTCATTTGCTATGGCAAAAAGGCCCTCTTTAATGCGTTGAGATTTTAGATCTTCTTTGCCTTCGAACAACTTTTCGATTTTACGCTGTGTATTGCAAAATGGTTTCAGCACATAATGATTGGATGAAGATTGGGCAAGGAATGAGCCTTTTACTTCCGATGTAAGTTCATCAAATAATTCGGTTAAGAATTTTTGATGAATATGCGGTGTCGTAAAGCGGGCTTCATTGAAGGTAAGCCCATACTGCTCAATCTCGTTTCTGGAGAAGGGTAATGCTGGATTGAAATGACCGCACAATCCCTGGATAAAATCCTGTGGTATCTCCCAAATCCGAAAGAAGCCGAGGATATGATCGATACGGAAGGCATCGAAATAGTCGGACATTTTACGAAAACGTTTTTTCCACCAGGCATAGCCGTCTTTTTCCATCTCTTCCCAGTTATATGTGGGGAACATCCAGTTCTGTCCATTGGCAGAGAAGTCGTCAGGTGGTGCTCCAGCCTGCCCGTTCATATTGAAATACTTCGGCTCTGTCCACGTTTCCACACTGTTTCTGTTCACTCCGATGGGAATGTCTCCTTTTAGCACAATACCGTTTTTACGGGCATATTCACTTACCGAACTAAATTGGGTATGTAGGACAAACTGCAGGAAATAGCTAAATGCTATTTCTGGATATGCTTCACTGTTTTTGGCACAAAGAGCCTGAATTGCACCTTTGTCATAATTGGCGAATTTACCCCATTGACTAAATTCGGGAGTGCCATTTTTATCCCGTAGATAGCAATAAGCTGCGTATGGGAGCAGCCAGGATTCATTTTGTGTATAGAACGTATTGAACGCCTCGTTTTCAATACACTGAAGCCCTTCTTGCTCGAAGTAGTCGCGACAATAAGCCGTTTTGTATTTTACAACCAACTCATAGTCTACAGCCTCTTTTGCATTCAGATTGTGTTGTATCTCTGCATAAAAATCGGCTTTCTTTTTATCTTTAAGCTCACCCAACCAGTTTAGACTGATATACATTGGATGAAGCGCAAAAATAGATATGGCACTGTATGGATAGGAGTCCACCCAAGTATGTGTCATCGTGGTATCATTCATGGGGAGGGTCTGAATGATGCATTGTCCGGTTTTCCTTGCCCAGTCTATCAAGAGACGCAGATCAAACAAGTCGCCTGTGCCAAAACTGTTCTCTGAACGGAGTGAGAAAACGGGTATAACTGTGCCTGCTCCACGCCATAAAGGTTGTACGTCTCGATAATACAATCCGGATATAACTACCGCTTCTCCATTGGCCTGTGGTGGAAGGTCGAGTACCCTGTTTTCACCACCTTCCCAACTTACAATACTTCGTGAGTTATTATCATACAGGATAAATTTATATTCAAGCGGATTATGTAGTTCTGAAGCATCAAGGTCTATGTGCCATTCAGGAAAGGTATCACAACTTAGTTTGAGGGCTTTGTCGGGATTCCAATCACCTAAGCAAGGTTGATTTCCGGTAATTGCGACTGATTGATGTTTTTCTATACGTGGAGCACCAACTTTGATGGAAATTTTTTTATCGCTTTTAACAATACGTTCATGAGTGTTGCAGGGATGTGCAAAAAGACTGTGAGTAAACGCAGAGGTATAAAAGGCAAGATTGGCTGGTCGTACTTGCCAGTAATCATACAAAGAGTATTTTGAAAACTCCTTGTCGAAACTGATTCTATGGTTTTTTTCCCATTCTTCAAAAATTCTCTTTTCGTTTACACTTATAAAATACCTATATTCAACATATTCGGTATCTTCTGGTAAATCAAGTGTCAATTGCCAGTTCCCACCATCAGTATAAACCATTTCTTTTGCAAACACCGGATCCCAGGATCCTAAAGCCGGTATAGATCCGACAACGTACAACTTTTGTCCCCAAACGGTGTGGAAGTTTATTATAAAGGTTACTTTCATATGTATCAAATATAGTAATGGATACGAAGGTATAAAAAATGCGGAGAAATATCCCCGCATTTTTTAGAATAATTATAGTTCGTTTTTATTATCCGCATCTTGATGCTCCGCAATTGGTACAGATAAGGCATCCTTCCTGATAGATCAAGGTTTCATGTCCGCAATTTGGACACTTCTGGCCCTTCGCTTCTGTTCCGTTAGGCAGGTATTTCTTTAACGCTCTTTCCACGCCATTTTTCCATGTATTGATTGACTCGTTGTTAAGTTCAAGTCCCTGTACCAATTTGATGGCCTGATCGATGGGCATACCATATCTTAAAACTCCGGAGATAAGTTTAGCGTAATTCCAAAATTCGGGATCAAACTTACCATCCAAACCTTCGATAGTCATTTTGTAGCCACGCTTATTCTTAAACTGGAAATCATAATGTTTATTCCCGTCTTCGTCGTAACTCTTGATTATAGTTCCCTTTGTTACGTTTTTAGGAAGCATGATTCCCTCTTCATCATCTGCTAGACCAGTGAATATTTCATAAGGTTTTCCATTAAGGAGTCCTACGAAGGCTATCCATTTTTCTTTGTTGTTCTGGAATTTCACAACATCTGCTTCCAGCTCACGAGGGCGTTTAGCTACTATTACTGGAGGCTCCATGCAGTTTGCATCTTCTTTTTTCTTGGTTTTCTGAGTTGAGACAAGTACTCCGGAACGAGAACCGTCACGGTAAACAGTACATCCCTTGCATCCGCTTTTCCAAGCTTCAATATATAATTTATCTACCAACTCTTCATTTACATCTGCAGGGAGATTTATGGTAACGCTGATCGAGTGATCTACCCATTTCTGGATTCGTCCCTGCATTCTTACTTTTTGTAACCAGTCAACATCGTTTGATGTTGCTTTATAGTAAGGAGATTTAGCGACAAGTTCATCTATTTCTTCCGAAGAGTATCTCTTGGTTACAGAATATCCATTAGCCTGCATCCATGTAACAAAGTTATGATGGAATACAATGTACTCTTCGTATGCGTCACCGGTTTCATCAACAAAGTCTACACGAGCATCGGTATCATTAGGATTTACCTTGCGTCTGCGTTTATACACAGGAAGGAACACAGGCTCAATACCTGATGTAGTTTGGGTCATCAGGCTGGTTGTTCCTGTAGGAGCTATGGTTAAACAAGCAATGTTACGACGTCCGTATTTAACCATATCTTCGTAGAGACTGGGATCTGCTTCACGCAATCTGTTGATAAACGGATTTTTTTCTTCTCTTTTAGTATCATATATTTCAAAGGCACCCCTTTCTTTTGCCATGTATACTGATGATCGATAAGCTTCAATAGCCAAGGTACGCTGGATGTTTTCAGCCATATCTGTAGCTTCATCAGTGCCATAGCGTAATCCAAGAGCTGCAATCATATCACCTTCGGCAGTAATACCCACACCGGTACGTCTTCCCTGCAATGTTTTTTTCTGTATCTTCTCCCACAAATGACGTTCGGTTTGTTTTACCTCATTTGTTTCTGGGTCTGAGTCTATTTTTGCAAGAATCTTTTCGATCTTTTCACTTTCAAGATCAATTATATCGTCCATGATGCGTTGGGCAAGACGTACATGCTTTACAAACAGTTCGTAGTCAAAATAAGCCTCTTTAGTAAACGGTTTCACTACATAGGAGTATAAGTTCAGAGCCAATAACCGACAGCTATCGTATGGACACAATGGAATTTCTCCGCAAGGATTTGTTGAAATCGTCTGAAACCCAAGGTCAGCATACGAATCAGGTACAGATTCGCGGATAATAGTATCCCAGAAAAGTACTCCTGGTTCAGCCGATTTCCATGCATTGTGTATAATCTTTTGCCAGAGAGTGGCTGCGTCAATCTCTTTTACTGTTGTTGGATTTGCCGAATCAACGGGGTATTGTTGTTTATAGGTGGTTTTGTTAACGACAGCTTTCATGAAGTCGTCGTCCAATTTCACCGAAACATTGGCTCCGGTAACCTTTCCTTCGGTCATCTTTGCATCAATGAACGATTCTGAGTCGGGGTGTTTTATTGATACGCTAAGCATCAATGCTCCTCGGCGGCCATCTTGTGCAACTTCTCTGGTTGAATTTGAGTATCTTTCCATGAAAGGTACCAATCCGGTAGAGGTAAGTGCAGAGTTCTTTACCGGAGAACCTTTTGGCCGGATGTGAGATAGGTCATGACCTACACCACCACGTCGTTTCATTAGCTGCACTTGTTCTTCATCAATGCGGATAATAGCTCCATAGGAGTCGGCTTTCCCATCCATTCCAATTACAAAGCAGTTGGATAACGAAGCAATCTGATGATTGTTTCCAATACCAGTCATCGGACTTCCTTGTGGAACGATGTAACGGAAATGGTCAAAAAGCTCGAACAATTCCTGTTCGGAAAGAGGGTTGGGGTATTTTTTTTCAATTCTCGCAATTTCACCAGCGAGGCGATGGTGCATATCGGTCGGAGTTTTTTCGAAGATATTTCCGAAGGCATCTTTAAGGGCATATTTGTTTACCCATACCTTGGCGGCTAATTCGTCGCCTGCGAAATATTCTTTTGAAGCTTTAAATGCTTCGTCAAAGGTGTATGTTTTGTTGTCCACAGCTAATAGTTTTTATTACAGTTGCAAGTTTAATAATACTTTGCAACTTGACCAAATGTTATACGTTAAAAAACAGATGAAAATAGATAATTTCCAAAAATAAATTTTAATATCTTGATATTCATTTATTTATAAAATTTGAGAAGATGAAAAGTTTTCCAAAAAATAAAACCTTGTTTTTGTAGGTTTTCCAAAACAGAAAAGGATGCTTTTGTATACAAAAGCATCCTTTTCTGTTATTTAACGGAAGAAATTTAATTTTTGAGCTGTACTTCAATCTGTTCAACGGTAGAACGAAATGTCTTACAAGTTTCAATTTGGTCTTTAATTGTTTTGCATGCATGTAATACTGTTGCATGGTCTTTTTTTCCTACAATCTTACCAA
This sequence comes from Macellibacteroides sp., assembly GCF_050251695.1. Taxonomy (NCBI): domain Bacteria; kingdom Pseudomonadati; phylum Bacteroidota; class Bacteroidia; order Bacteroidales; family Porphyromonadaceae; genus Macellibacteroides; species Macellibacteroides sp. The sequence goes on along the minus strand of NZ_JBFWMI010000025.1, from coordinate 25,582 downwards.
TGTGGGCAAATGAGCTGTCTGTATATTTTTTAGACAGGAACATCGTAATCTGTCTGGCTTGTACAACTTCACGTTTCCGAGAACGTGTTTGTATGGCCGAGAGTTCTAGATTGAAAAATTTACAAACAGTTTCCTGTATTGTCTGAACTGATAATTGTTTTTTCTCCAGGCGAACAGCTTGACTAACCACTCTTTTAGTTAATGGGAGGTCAATTTCCTTATTATTGATAACTGCGTTAGCCATTAAAGAAACTAAAATACCTTCCAGATCACGTACATTTTCGGTTACATTGGTAGCAATGAAGTTGAATACTTCATCTGGAATAACAATACCGTCATGATTGATTTTGTTTTTCAAAATCTTTTTTCTTAAATCTAAATCCGGACGACATAATTCTGCTGTAAGACCCCACTTTAAACGTGTAATCAAACGCTCTTCCATTCCTTGTAAGTCAACCGGTGCTTTATCCGAAGTTAGAATAAGCTGTTTCCCTAACTGATGAAGGTGGTTGAAAATATGGAAAAAAGTATTCTGAGTTTTATCAAGTCCAATCATCTCCTGAATATCATCCAGAATCAACACGTCAATGTTTTGATAGAAATTCAGGAAATCATTTATTGTGTTTTTACGGATTGCATCCGTAAATTGAACTCTGAATAGGTGGGATGATACATATAATACCTTCTTGGAAGGATGGACTTCCCGTATGCGTGTGCCGATAGCATGACATAAATGAGTTTTTCCAACGCCAGACGGACCAAAAATAAACAACGGATTAAAAGTTGTTTTTCCGGGGTTCTGGGCAACTGCTTCACCAGCTGTACGTACCAGCTTATTACTTGTCCCTTCAAAGTAATTATCAAAGCTGTATTTTGGATTAAGCTGAGGATCTAAATCCTGAGGAGCTGTTTGCACAAAAGGATTAGGAGCTTTGTTGGCACCCTGAGGAGCTACTTTTTTAACTGCTACAGATCCCTCTTCTGCAGGATAATCAACTGTTCCCCCGGTACTCTTGTCTACCATGACACGATAGTTCAAGATTGTACCTTGCCCTATTACCCTGTATAATGTAAGTTTAAGGACATTCACATACTTCTCTTCCAGATACTCGTAAAAGAACTGGCTGGGAACCTGAATGGTGAATTTCCTATCATCATACGACAACGGGATAATTGGTCTAAACCATGTGTTAAAAGCGGCCTCGGGGACATTGTCTTTAATGACAGCAAGGCATTTATTCCACAATAATTGATGATCAGTTTGCATTTTATTTTATTCTCTCAACTATAACTTTATTCTTAATGAGTACAAAGTTTATAAAATAATTCCAATAAAAAAAGTGTGAATTTGTTTGGTTAATTTGAATATTCAATATCCCTTTTAGTTTCAGGGAGTTACTGTTATTGGGTTGATAATCTGATTTTTATAAAAAAAGGGGATTTAAATCCTTTGTTACAAAAGCATTTCAGCCCTGCGAGGTAAAAGACTCGGGAAAAGCAAAAAGCCTTAAAATAAGGAGGTAAGTCCTTTTTGTAAGGCTTTTTTTGATGCAGTATCCCAGAGAAATTAAAAAATAGTTAATTAGATGTATTCTAAATTACATTAACATAATAACTCTGAAATCGTATGTTTTAGAACACTGAAAAATGAACGTATCGTTTTGGATTTTGTTTAAGATCAATAAGTAATTTAGATGCATTGTCTGCCGTACTGTTCAGGTTTTCATACAATGCTTTGTCGTTTAATAAAAGTCCAAGGCTATTGTCTGATGAGTTTAATTTCTCTGTTGTAAGCTTTAAATTTCCAAGCGTTGCATTCATCGAATTCACAGTTGTTTCGAGATCCAGTCCCTTCATTTCTGTACTCATCTCTGCAAAATTGGATGTTATCATTTTAAGATCGGATACAATTACCGGCACGTCTTTGCTTAAAAGACTGTTAAGCTGACGTGTAGAGGCTTCCAGATTACCGGTGGTCCGTTCAATTTGATTTAAAGACTGGTTTAGTGCCGGATGATTAACAATGGTATTCAATCCAACAAGGATTGAATCGATTTTGGGAATAAGATCTACCACCTGAGGAAGTAATTTATCTTGAACAGTCCCCATAATGTCATCAGACATATGTCCCTCCAACGTATCTCCGGGAGTAAGGTAATCCGTTACATATTTATTTAAATGAATGTGTAATTCACCTCCACTCAGCATGCTTTTTACAATGGCGATATAACTGCCTTTGTTAATTCTCATTTTCTCTTCCAGACTGATCTCTACGGTTACTTTATCTGTAGTTGAATAGTCGTAGATTATGTCCCGAACCAACCCAACCTTAAAACCTTCCACATAAACAGGGCTAGAAATGGTAACATCCTTCACATTGTCGAAAGTTACATAATAATGATTAACGGGTTGGAACAGATTTATACCCTTAAGGTAATTTACTCCGAAATAGAGTAGAGCCAGACTTACAATGGTGGCTAATCCTATTTTCGCTTCTTTCGTAAATACGTTTTTCATTCTTTAATATTATGAATTATTTATATTCTCAATTATGTATCTCATTAATATTTAACCTTTTTGCCATCTTTGAACGCGATGATAAAAGCATCCTTAAAATCCTTTGCCACTTTACGTCGCAATTTCTTTATTTCTTCAAAACTGGTTGTTTCACCATAAGTGTATTTAATCAAACCACCTTCCTTGTAAGAATCGATGTTCTTATATCCCTTAAAAAGCCTCGAAGATTCACTTAGCTTTTTGTCGGAGGTCAGTATTTGAATTTTGTAAATCAGTTTGCCGGAAGTATTTCTTTCCGATTTATCTGCTTTATTTACTGTGATATTTTCTCTTTCTGCTGGCGTCTCCTGTGGGGTTGATTCTGTAAGTTCAACCGGCCTGGCATTGGTAACAGCTCCATTAGATAAAGCACCTTGTTTTCGATCGTATTCTCTTTTGTATTTTGTAAAAGCGTTATACAAGGATCTAGCCAGTTGATTCTGTCCTTCGCTGGAGCTCATATAACGTTCCTCTTCTTTATTGGAAATAAATCCTAACTCAACAAGAACACTGGGCATGCTGGTCTTGCGAAGAACCAGAAGTCCGGCTTGCCGCACGCCACGATCCACCCGATTGGCAGAAGTGAATGCTTTTTGGATCTCAGAGGCAAGGCCTATACTTTGTTCCATATGCTTGTTTTGCATAAACTCAAAAATAATGTAAGATTCGGACGAATTAGGGTCGAATCCTTCATACTTTTGTAAATAATTATCTTCCAGTAGGATCGCGGAGTTTTCGCGCATTGCCACCTGCAGATTCTCATCAGTTCGCGCCAAACCTAAAGTAAAAGTTTCTGTGCCTTTTACATAATTGCCCCGTTTTACCGCATTGGTGTGAATTGACATAAACAAATCCGCTTTTGCACGGTTGGCAATTTCTGCCCGCTCATCCAATTCAATAAAACGATCCGTTTTTCGGGTATAGATAACTTTAACATCGTTATGATTGGACTCAATCAATTCTCCAACTTTAAGAGCTACCCCCAGATTGATTTCTTTCTCGTCGATTCGAGACCCCTGGGCACCGGGATCCTTCCCTCCGTGTCCGGCGTCAATAACCAAAACAAATTTATCTTTTGCCTGTATTTCCGGTCCACAAAAAAGAAGCGCAGCAATTGCAATAAAATATAATAGAGGCTTTCTTTTCACCTTCATGTAATTCTAGTAAATTTGGTACAAATGTAGTGATTTTTGCTTATTAAAAATGCCAGTACAGCTTATTTAATAAGATATTCTTATTTAACAGGCCTGTCTGTCAGGAAATTTATCATTTGCGTGATGCCTCTCTGGCATGCAGGACAAAAGGGGTGATAATTACGCATCATACAATTATTCATAGGGCGATAGATTCCTTTTGAAAGATATCCTCCACCTTCAAAAACCCCTATCTGTTCCTTGAATGTTTCGTTTAAAGGAGTTGGAACAGGCGTTTTTTTAGGAAGCAGATCTTTCCATTTACTTTCAAAATTCACCAATGTGGTGATGTTTGGCTCCCAAGGCTCATACTTAAGGTTGTAGAAATCGTTGTATGCAACTTCCGAATCAAAATACTCATCGGCTAACCCCGCAAAACTGTGGCCGAATTCATGTACAAATACAACCGAGGTAAGTTCATTATGAGCCGTACTCATGGCATAAAAATTATACATGCCACCCCCTCCATAGGTGTCGGAGTTCACAAGGATAAATATCGCGTCGCAGGGAACATTCCATACAGCATCCCTAATCGGTTTCATATCTTGCGATGTAAGATAACGATCGATACCGAATGTGTAATAACCCGAATTCAAAGCCGTATTTTTCCAGATACTGTCGCCCGAAACATCCATGCCACTCTCCTCAGACGGAATGCAAACAGCCCATACATTAAAATCTGATTTGAATTTTCCGAAGGGTGGCGTATCGAACAGTGTTTTAGTGAAACGTCGGGCGTCGGATTCAAATTTTTCTAATTCCTCCATTGTATAACCTTCGGCAAGGAATACAAGATCTACCTTTTCTGCAGAATCACCTTTATCCTGAATTTTAACAATCTTATTCTTTTTCAGAGGACTGCGGTCGATAAATATGCTTTTGGGATCAATCGTTTGAGTCATAATCGGATGAAACTCCATATCTGACTTATCCCTGGCGCATAATTCAATTCGTACCGGCTTTTGGGGAAATGGAACCGATACACTGTTGTTCCATGATTGCGTCTCCACTTTAGCTTGGTCGGTTGTTCTCCATTCCTCAAACAAAGTATTGAATCCACGTGAATATATCTTTTTCCCGGAAGCAAGATCATATACATTGATATAATATCCTCCGTAACCAAATGGGTCTTCCATATTTTTAACCGGACCGCCCCAAACAGGTTCTTCCCGCAGTTGTTGTACAGCAGCCTGCTGAATCGAGTCATTTCCCGTTAGTGAAAAATCAATACGCAGGGTTCTCTTTTCAAAATAGGATGAAAAGTCGTTTTGTGCATTGCCTACGTTTGTAGTAAACAATATTAAGAATAGAAGTAGAGCTGAATTTTTCATCTGTATATACGTTGATAAGATTCAAATAGTACAAAAGTAAAGATTATTTTCAATTCTATCGGAAGTTAGTGCCAAAACAAGCGGTATAAATAGATTGTTATACTAATATTAACAGAAATTTGATTAGCTGAAGTTGACAATTCAAAAAATAAACTGTTAATTTGCAACCGAACAAATAAATGATCTTTTGTGAGAAGATTTTTAGCATTCATATTGATCTTTCTATATGTTGGTGTTTCTACAGGGGTAGCCATCAACTATCATTATTGCATGAATAAACTGGCCGAGGTCAGTTTAGTTATGACAGATCAACATTTTTCTTGTTCAAATTGCGGACCCGATGATTCTAAAGATGGATGTTGCTCTGATGAGGTCAAAGCTATGCGTATTTCTATCGACCAGAATCTCACAGAAAGAATTTCATTGAATTCATCCTTTATGTATGTAGTCGCTGTGCTTTACGATATGCAGAGTATACTACTTACAAATGAAATATCATCGGAATCAGTTTCCCATTTCTCGTTCTATCCTCCCGGTTTGGACAGGCCTCCTCTGTTCATTCGAAATTGTACATGGTTGATTTGATTCAAGGCTGAAACTTTAGCCTGTTTTCATTCTGATTTTAAAACAAATGTAAAGTTTTTCTTTTTCTAAAAGAAACTGCTATCCCTTTGATAGCAGGTCATTACATTTATTTTGATTTCTAAGAAACGGAAACGTAGGCTTACTTTAAATACGTCCTTCAAGATGTAAATCAGTCGAAGAATTCAAAATTAACATTTGTACAATGTGTATGAAAACAAACAATGTAAATATATTAATGATATCCCGGAAGGTAAATCGCTTCCGGCTTTTGAATGCAATATTGTCCGGTACAATAGATTCGAAACGAGTAAATTACCCCTTAAAGTAACTGCACTATGATTAATAAGATTATTCGTTATTTTCTGGAAAACAGAGTTATTACATCATTGCTCTTGGTTGCATTGATTGGTTGGGGTATATCAACAGCTCCTTTCAGCTGGGGCGACGGAGGTTTTTTACCTCGCGATCCTGTTCCGGTAGATGCCATTCCTGATATCGGAGACAACCAGCAGATTGTTGCTACCGAATGGATGGGGCGTTCTCCGAAAGATATCCAGGATCAGATAACCTATCCTCTTACAACGTCTTTACTTGGTATTCCCGGAGTAAAAACGATTAGAAGCACTTCCATGTTCGGAATGTCTTTTATCTACATCATATTTAATGATGATGTAGAGTTTTACTGGAGCCGTTCGAGGGTGTTGGAAAAATTGAATTCCTTACCTCCCGGAACATTACCTACAGATGTGCAACCTGCATTAGGTCCGGATGCCACGGCACTTGGACAGATATTTTGGTATACGTTGGAAGGGCGCGACCCTAAGACCGGTAAACCTACCGGAGGTTGGGATGCCGAAGAGCTTCGAACAATCCAGGACTTTTATGTCAAGTATTCTCTGTCGGCCGCCGAAGGTGTTTCGGAAGTAGCTTCAGCAGGTGGATTCGTAAGAGAGTATCAGGTGGAACTTAACCCCGATGCCATGCGTTCGTTCAATGTGTCCGTTATGGATGTGATGAATGCAGTACAAAAAAGCAATCTTGATATCGGAGCTGAGACTGTTGAAATAAATCAGGCTGAATACCTGATCCGTGGTCTGGGTTATATCAAAAAGGTAGCCGATCTTGAGGAGGCTGTTGTTACTGTACGAAACGGGGTGCCTGTACGCATCAAGGATGTTGCATTTGTAAATCTCGGACCTGCAACGCGTCGAGGTGGTTTAGATAAGGAGGGGGTAGAGGCAGTTGGCGGGGTAGTTGTTGCCCGTTACGGCTCTAATCCATTAAAGGTTATAGATAATGTAAAAGCAAAGATTGAAGAAATGGATGCAGGGATGCCGCAGAAAGTGCTGGAAGACGGAACCGTATCCAAAGTTACAGTTGTTCCCTTTTACGATCGTACAGGATTGATTAAAGAGACAATCGGTACGTTGGAATCGGCTCTCACAGAGGAGGTTTTGATCTGTATCATCGTTATAATCGTCCTGATTTTTAATCTACGTGCCTCTTTCATAATTGCGAGTATGCTTCCGTTGGCGGTGTTATCTACATTTATTATCATGCGGAATGTGGGAGTAGATGCTAACATTGTAGCTCTGTCCGGAATCGCAATCGCTATTGGAGTTATGGTAGATATAGGTGTTGTGTTCGTTGAAAATGTAATCAGACATATGGAAATGCCCGAAAATAAGGGTATCAACAAAGGCAAGCCTTTTGTAAACCTTATTCATAAGGCTATCGGTGAAGTTTCCGGAGCAGTGCTTACAGGTATGCTTACAACGGTTATCAGCTTTATACCTGTATTTGCCATGGAAGCCCAGGAGGGAAAAATGTTTCATCCGTTGGCATTTACCAAGACATTTGCCCTTGCTTCTGCGTTTATACTGGGTGTAGTGGTATTGCCTACACTTACGTATTTCCTGTTTTCGATCCGTTCAAATTCTGCATTGCTGCGAAAGGGCTTAAATTACTTACTTATAACAGCAGGTGTAGTACTTCTGATCATATATGGAAGTGTGCCGGCTTTGGGACTTACAGCCGTTGGGTTCAATAATTTATTGGCTTACAGGTGGAAAAATCCAAAGATTTCAACCTATATCAATATTGGTATTACATTATTGATAACCCTTTATTATTTATCGGAGGGTTGGTTGCCCATGGGACCCGAAAATGGAATTACTCCCAATATTCTGTTTGTAGCCGGTAGTGTAGCCGTTATAATGTTCGTATTTGCTCTGCTGGTCCATTTTTATGAAAGGATATTAAGATGGTGTCTCGAAAATAGATGGAAATTCATGTCTATCCCATTGTTCACCATACTCTTCGGGCTACTAATTTGGTTGGGTTTTGATAAAACCTTTGGTTTTCTGGCAACTGGAGCAGAAGGAGTGGGGTGGAAAACTGTTCGTCAAACCTCTTTGTGGACAAGTGCTTCAGAAACATTTCCCGGAATCGGACAAGAGTTTATGCCCAGTCTGAATGAAGGATCGTTTCTCCTGATGCCTACCAGCATGCCACATACGGGTGTGGAGCAAAACTTAAAATTGATTGAAACTTTAGATCGCAGGTTAGCTGCAATACCGGAAGTGGATGTAGCTGTTGGGAAATGGGGTCGTGTAAATTCAGCTCTGGATCCGGCTCCTGTGCAGATGTTCGAGAATACGATAAACTACCGTCCCGAATATATCCTGGATAGCGACGGACATCGTATGCGCTTTAAAGTGAACAGCAAGGGAGAGTTCTTGCTTAAAGGAGGAGGTGTTTATAATCCTGCCGACGGATTCAGGATAATTCCTGCTGATAGCCTGATTGCCGATCGCTACGGCGATTACCTGCGCCAATGGCGTCCTGAAATTAAGAGTAGCAATGATATCTGGCAAGAGATTGTGAATGTAACCCACCTTCCCGGACTAACATCCGCACCCAAACTGCAACCTATCGAAGCACGACAGGTGATGTTGTCGACCGGAATGCGTGCGCCGATGGGTATAAAAGTATACGGCCCCGATCTGGAAGCAATCGAAGAAGGAGGAAAGGCCCTTGAGCAAGCCTTGAAAGAGGTTCCGTCGGTCATTCCTTCGTCCGTATTTTATGATAGGGCAGTGGGGGCACCCTACCTCGAGATTGAATTGAATCGTACCAATATGGCCAGATACGGGGTTAATGTATCCGATATGCAGGAGGTATTGGGTGCCGCCGTTGGAGGTATGGTACTAACCACCACTGTAGAAGGAAGAGAACGATTCCCGGTCAGACTTCGTTATGCCCGCGAATTACGTGATAGTCCGGAAGAGCTTGCCAAGTTGTTGATTCCTACGGCTACGGGCGTTCAGGTACCTTTGGAGGAGCTGGCAGATATCAGCTACGAACGTGGAGCTCAAATGATTCAAAGTGAGAACACCTTTTTATTAGGATATGTAATCTTTGACAAGTTGGCAGGCAAAGCCGAAGTCGATGTGGTAAAAGAGGCATCCAGGATACTGGAAGATAAGATAGCAAACGGCGAATTAAAACTGGCCAAAGGGGTTTCTTATAAATTTGCCGGAAATTATGAACAACAGGAGCGTGCAACTAAACGTTTAATGATTGTTATCCCTATTGCGCTTCTTTCTATCTTGATGATCCTTTATTTCCAATTCCGTACTGTAACAGCTTCTTTTATTCATTTTTCGGGAGTATTTGTAGCATTTGCCGGAGGTTTTATCTTTTTATGGCTTTACGGACAAGATTGGTTCATGAATTTCTCGTTGAATAACATAAATATGCGCGACCTCTTCCAGATGCATCCTATAAACCTAAGTGTAGCCGTATGGGTTGGATTTATAGCTCTGTTTGGTATTGCGACCGATGATGGGGTGTTGATGGGGACATACATTCATGATGTATTTGTGGAGCGAAATCCTAAAACCAGGATTGCCATTCGCGAGGCAGTAGTATTTGCAGGTAATAAAAGGGTTCGCCCGGCAGCTATGACTACGGCTTCAACACTGATTGCCCTGTTACCTGTGTTAACTTCTGCAGGCAAAGGTGCAGATATCATGGTGCCTATGTCTATCCCCACTTTCGGTGGTATGTTGATTCAATCCATGACCATGTTTGTTGTACCCGTATTACAATGTTGGTGGCGTGAGGGGGTATTGAAACGAGAACAGAGAAAGGAAAAAAAACAGAATGAATTACAAACAATGAAGGAGACAGAATATGAAGAATAAAATAATAAAATACAGTCTGATGTGGATTGCACTCTGGTTTTCTTCAGTAACAATCTATGCATCCGAAACCGATAGCCTTACCTACTATTTACGTATGGCAGCACAAAACAATCCGCAGGTAAAGGCCGCGTTTGCCGGGTATAAAGCTTCGTTAGAGCGTATACCCCAAGCGGGAGCCTATGCTGATCCGGAGCTTGAGATAGGTTATTTTCTGGAACCAATGGAAACCCTTATGGGAAAACAAAAAGCCGATCTCACACTGATGCAGATGTTTCCCTGGTTCGGTACCCAAAAGGCGGCCCGTACAGAGGCGGCAGAGATGGCGCGTATGAAGTACGAGGAATTCAGAGACAGCCGGAATAATCTTTATTATAGCGTCAAAAGTCAGTGGTATCAGTTATGTAACCTGAATGAACAGTATAAAAATACGGCAGCTAACATCGAATTGTTAAAGCAGCTGGAGCAGTTGGCAATCCGTCGTTTCTCTGCTCCGGGAAGCTCTGCCGGAGTAACTGTACGCCAACCGGTAGTATCTGCCGGCCAGAATGTTTCGGCCGCCTCTTCAGGAATGTCGGGAATGAGTGGTATGGCCACCTCTTCAAATGTAGGTACGGTATCAACGACACAGCCTGTTTCCGGAGGTACAATGGCGCCTATGGCATCCATGGGAAG
>NZ_JBFWMI010000025.1:0-14937 GCF_050251695.1 Macellibacteroides sp. | reverse complement strand
ATGGTCAAAATATCCATACCTATCTTCCGTAAAAAATACAACGCACAACAACGTGAAAGCGCTTATTATCGACAGGCCAGCGAATTGAAATATGCAGACATCCTGAATATAATGATGTCCGATTACAGTGCGTTAAAGCAGCAGTTGGAGGAGGCATCCCGTAAGATTACGTTATACGAAAAACAATATCAGCTTTCGTTATCAACGTATCATCTTATCACACGCGAATTTTCGGCCGGCTCGGCTACCCTTACCGATGTAATCGGGGTGGAAAGGCAGTTGCTTGATTACCGGCTCAAGAAGAGTGAGGCGGTGGCCGATTATAACACCCGGGTGGCGGGGATAGAGAAACTTATAGCACGGTCTTTGGAATAAAGTATTCCAAACTATCAGGCCTTTTCTGTAAAATAATAAAATAAATATATTGGAATGAAAACGATTAAAGATATTATAAAACTGAAAGCAGTTCGGTATACAGCTCTTATTCTGGGCGGTTTTTTATTGGGATGGGCATTTTTTAGCCCAAACCAGTCCAATGAGGCGTCTACACATGATCATGAACATGCTGCTGGTGAGGCAGAATCTGAAATTTGGACTTGCTCAATGCATCCTCAAATTAAACAAGACAAACCCGGAAAATGTCCGTTATGCGCCATGGATCTTATTCCTTTGCGTAAGGGGGGAGGAGAAGGAGGCGAAGCGGTCAATCCCGATGCTATTCAACTATCGGAGGAGGCTATTGCGTTAGCCAATGTGCAGACTACACGTGTAAGCAAAGGCAATCCTGTAAAAACCATGCGTTTATATGGTAAAATTGCTCCAGACGAACGAAGTCTGCAGTCGCAAACAGCCCATGTATCCGGACGTATTGAAACGTTGAATGTCGCTTTTACCGGACAGACTGTTCAAAAGGGACAGACGCTGGCAACACTTTATTCGCCGGAACTATTCAATGCGCAGCAAGAGCTATTGGAAGCTATCCGGATGCAACAGCCTATGCTGGTTACTGCGGCGCGCGAGAAACTTGCCTATTGGAAGCTTACACCAGAACAGATTGCAGCGATAGAAAAGTCGGGTAAACCATCCTCAACGGTAGCCATCAAAGCAAATGTAAGTGGTGTGGTGATGACAAAGCGTGTAAACACCGGCGACTATGTCTCGCAGGGAGGCGTACTGTTCGATATTGCCAATTTATCCAAGGTGTGGGCATTGTTCGATGCATACGAAGCCGATCTGCCGTTTATTAAAAAAGGAGATAAGATTTCTTTTACCTTACAGGCTCTACCGGGACGAACATTTACAGGTATTGTTGCATTTATTGATCCGATGATTGATCCAACAACGCGTACAGCACGGGTGAGGGTGGAAACCGGTAATCCGGGGATGGAGTTTAAACCCGAAATGTACGCAACAGCTCAATTGGAGGCTTCGTTGCGCGGACACGATAACCAGCTGGTGATACCCCAGTCGGCTGTACTGTGGACCGGTAAGCGATCGGTTGTTTACGTGAAGCAACCCAACGTAAATGTTCCTGCATTCCTTTTACGTGAAATAGACTTGGGACCTTCTCTTGGAGGATCGTATGTTGTACTGGCAGGACTTAACGAAGGAGAAGAGGTTGTAACCAATGGTGTCTTTTCCATTGATGCCAGCGCACAGTTGGAAGGCAAACGCAGCATGATGAATCCGGTGAAGACAAAACCTGTAACCGGTCACGATGGTCATGTAATGCCTGCACAGAATACTGTACAGCAAACAAATCATTCTTCGGCGCACATGCATGGTATGTCTGAAAGCAATAAGACTAAATCCTTTACCCTGGAGGTAAAAGGCAGTTGCGGCATGTGTAAAGAACGTATTGAAACAACGGCAAAAGGAGTTGCAGGGGTTACAGAAGCTGTATGGAACCAGGAAACGAAAGTGCTCAAACTCCAGATTGATACGACTAAAACATCGTTACAAGCAGTAAGTAAAGCCATTGCGAAAGTTGGACACGATACCTCGTTGCATAAAGCTGATAAAGCCGTATACGATGCTCTGCCGGGTTGCTGTCATTATCGCGAATAAAGGTTGCATCTGATTATTCGTTTTATAAATAAAAAAGAGGAGGGGATAAGTCCCTCCTCTTTTTTATTTATCAGAAACCACCTTCAAAAGTGTTTTTAAAGAATCTCTATCTCGTCAACAAAAATAAAGGCCGGATTGCCTGCACCTCCGTGCCATGATGGTAAGTTTACCTTCTTGATTGTTACCTGTACATATTTAGCCTTAACGGAAGTGAAGTCAATTTCATGCACAAATAGTCCGTCTTTATCAGCCATCTGCATTTCGGGTAATTCCTCTTTACCCACTTCGCGGAAAGTCTTGCCATCGTCCGAAACACTTACATAAACCTGACGGGCATCCATAATCCAATCGCCTTTCACAACATTTGTTGCGAAGCGAATCTTGCTGATTTCGGTAGCCTCTTTCAAATCAAAAGTCGCCACGATGTCTTTTCCCTGAAAGCCCAGCCAACGCCCCGTTTTGTAGTTGCCGTTTCCTTTTATTCCGTCGTTTAGTACCGGAGCTCCGTTAAAGCTGTACCCTTTGCTGGGTTCCTCAGTCAGGACAATGGGTTTCATGGTGCCTTTAGAGAAATATATTTTCTCTTCGTAAACCCGGCTTTCGCCCGACGAACGGATTACCCGGGCCTGGAAGTGTGTATCAGTCTTTATCTGAACCGGTGTTTCGTATTTATTGCTTTTTACGCTGGGTACACTTCCATCCGTTGTATAATATATCTCGCCATCGCCTAACGTTGATAAGCTGATAATAAGACTGCCGCTTTCAGTGTCTGTCTTTAATTCGGCATTCACATCAAAAAGATGTTTGGCAAAATTGTATCCGTTCAGAATGTAATGATCTGTAAGCTTTACACACCGGTTCAGGAAGGATTGATAATCCTTCTTTTCCTTTGCAGACCACTGAACTTCTGCCAGAGCAGCTAAACGGGGGAGAGTCATGTATTGAGCCTGTGCATAAGTAGGGATGTATTCTGTCCACAAGTTAGCCTGGGCACCGATAATATATTTTTGTTCCTCTTCTGTAAGCACATCCGGAACAGGTTCGAAATTGTATACCTTTTCAAGCGACGAGAATCCTCCGATAGCCAATGGTTCGTTGTCCGTGTCGGTCGATTGATAGTGGTCAAAATAGACATGAGAAGAGGGTGTCATAATCACATCGTGGTGCTGTTGTGCTGACTGGATACCACCATCCATACTACGCCAGCTCATAACCGTAGCATTGGGGGCCAGGCCTCCTTCCAGAATCTCGTCCCATCCGATAATGTGACGACCTTTACTTTCCACAAATTTTTCCATCCTTGAAATTACGTAGCTTTGAAGGTAAGCTTCGGCACTATGTAGTTTGTCGGCTTTAATATTTTCTGCTTTGATACGAGCCTGACACTTCGGACAGCTTTCCCAGCGAACTTTCGGACATTCGTCGCCACCGATGTGGATGTATTCGGAGGGAAATATATCAATAACCTCCGCCAAGACATCCTCCAGGAAGGTCAACGCCTGATCGTTACCGGCACAAATCACATTTTCAGAAACTCCCCATTGCGTCCATACTTCGTATGGGCCGCCTGAACATCCGAATTCCGGGTACGAGGCGAGTGCTGCCTGCTGATGACCTGGAAGGTCTATTTCCGGAACTATGGTGATAAAACGTTCGCCGGCATATTTAACAAGCTCTTTTAGCTGTTCCTGCGTATAATATCCCTCGTACGGTTTTCCATCGTACTCGCCTGTATTTCTGCCTATCACTGTTTCTTTTCTTTTAGAACCAATTTCAGTAAGCTTTGGGTATTTTTTAATTTCAATACGCCAGCCCTGATCGTCTGTAAGGTGCATGTGTAAGCGGTTCACATTGTGTAAGGCCAACAGGTCGATGTAGTTTTTTACAGAGTCTACCGGTTGGAAGTGACGGCTTACGTCCAGCATCATACCGCGATAAGAAAAACGTGGATAATCGCTAATCTTTACGGCTGCCAGTTCAACGTCTTTTTTACCACCTGTAGCAGGAATGGATTTGCGCAGCGTCTGTACACCATAAAAAACACCCGCAGGAGTAGAGCCGGCAATACGTACTCCATCGGCAGAAACCGTTAATTCGTATCCTTCTTTATTAGAGATACTCTCGTCTATGACTAACGAAATAGCCTGTGCAGATTCTGTACTGCTTACTTTTAGTTTATTTCCTGTGCTGGTTTCGATATATCCTGCCAGAAAATTGGCAACCTTTTCCATCTGGGAATTGTCTGCAGGGAAATGAATAGTCGTTGCAGAAGTAAGCTTGAAAGCCGACTGATTATCTGCCACTATCTCCCTGGGCATAGGGATGACTTGATAATCAGCTTTTACCACTTGTCTTTCCTGACAAGATAACAAGGTAGCGATGCTACACAAAAACAGCATACCTGTTTTAGTAAGTCTCAACATAAATTGTTTGTGTTTTTTTTATTAGTAAAAAAATAGCTAATGGCTAAAAAGTTCGGGAAAGCCTTATATCAAGAACTTTCCCGAATCTGGTGTAAAAATACTAAATAATGCCGAACCGACAAACAGGTTGGCGTAGCTTGCTATCACAGTTTCGTAATTTCCACCCTTCTGTTAGTAGCTTTATTGGCCGGAGTGTCGTTTGGCGAGATAGGAATGTTTTCGCCGGCACCGGCCGTTTGCATACGGGCGGTCTCAATACCAAAACCGGTTGATAGTTGCTTTTTAACTGCATCGGCTCTAAGTTTGGATAATTCGAGGTTGGCTGCGGCATCGCCATCACTGTCTGTGTGACCTTCAATCTTGATTTTGATATCCGGATTCTCTTTCAATACATCAGCAATACTTTTCAGCGTGCCGTAGGACTCGGGTTTTATGTCTGCTTTGTTAACATCAAATGTGATTCCGTAGGTTACCAGTTTCCCTTCGGTTATTAGTTTACTGCGGGTATCCGAAGCAGCCGTTGTGATTTTAAGGTTACTTACATACGGGCTGCTATGTCTGTCCCATCCCGAAAAACGAAGTCTGTCGAATTTGGTTTCGGGATAAATATTTGTAGGTGCATCCAGTACTTTGGCCCCCTGATGGTATATTCTTACCCTTCGTTTCTGTATCCATACAATAACATGGTTCAGCTCTTCCTGTATAACCGGATTACGCGATGCGTTGCCTGTAAGCCAGTCTTTATCTGTATGGTATCCTTTGGTCTCCCATCCATCTTTTTTAGGAACAATTTGTATTCCTCCTATTCCGGGATAAAGGTTGTCGTTCAGCTCTTTCGGATCAGACTTATCCTCTTGGTAAAGAGTTAACTCGATGCCATAATCGAATTGATTGTCGGGAATAAGATCGAATTCTATAATGAAATTATCCGGAAATTCAATCTCTTTCATGTAACAGTATACCGCATCTTCGCCATTCAGATGCAGCCATCTGCCGGGAGCGATGTTTACGGTTTTAACTTCGCCGGATCCATTGGAGGTCCACTGTGCCGGGAAATCACCAATGGCATCTTGCGAGAAGTCTTCAAAATAGAGAATTTTGTTGCCGGGTACAAAATCATATTGAGATGTACCCTCCAGTTTTGTTTGTTTGACACCATTTGATGCTTTGCCTTCGTTTGTATCAGATGAATCAGAATTATCCCTGTCGTCCGACTGCTTTACAGCCTTTTCGGCTTTGTCCAACTCTTTGTCGATGGCGTTTTCTGTATTTTGCTCAATACGCTCTTCAACATTTTCTACAGTTTTCTCTTTTACTTTTTTCCCCATCTTTTCCAACCAGCCCTGGGCGTTTGCCTGTAATCCGGAAAGGATACAAATACCTGCTAATAAAATAAATCGTTTCATAAGCGTAAAATTGGGTTCAACCTTATTATTTAGCTAAGGAAAGGACTTAATCTAATCTAAAATTGTAAAAAAACGACAAAATCAGGAATTCCCGGCGCCCTTGCCGCTGATAATCTGCAGGTGTTGTAAATTACGCTTAAAGAAGTAAGAGGGTGTTTCGCCAATGATATCCTTAAAGTCTTTAATAAAATGACTCTGGTCAAAAAAATGGCCGTCAAATACAAGGTCTTGGTAGTCTAGTACATGTTCTGTACGTATTTTATCCCAAAGGTAATTGAAACGAACAATGCGCATCAGTGTTTTGGGTGATACGCCCAGCCGGTGTATAAAATTACGCTCGATGGTACGAGGACTTCCTCCGCATGTTTCGATAAGATATTTCAGCGGTGTATTGATTGCATGGTTTACAATCTCTTCATATAACTTGTCTATGGCATCTGGAATATAGGGAGCCGGAAATGAATGGTTTATGTACGATTGAAAAAGAGCAACTCTTTGGGTGAAGGTTGAACAATTTTTTAACTGTTCCCAAATAGGATATAGCTGGTTGTTAGGTAAGCTGATGCTGTGTTTTGAAACCGGATCCATATCGAGATTGTATAACCTGGAAAGTACGGTTGGCTTGCAAATAACAATAAAACTATCCAGATTGCCCTGAATGCACATTTGTAATGCCCGGCGTTGAATGGAGGCTATAAAGAAAGGTTCAAGCACGTAGTTGCTGCCATCACGTAGTATCGGCCTGTCACCAAAATGAAATACAAAGGCTGCATCGTGCCGGGGTGCAAATTTATCTTCTATAGCAGTTGCTCCCCCAAATTGAAGATGCAAATATTTTTGTATCATCCAGCGATCATTCTTGTCAACTATGTATTCTTCAGAATGAAACATGGCAGACCTGGTTTTTATTAGTACAGGTAAAGATAAACAAAAAATAATACTAAAATTACTATTTACTTCTTTTATTGATGTAAATTATATAGTTTTGTAAACTAATAATTATAACCACTTTAAGACAATGAGATTTGTACGAGTTATTATGAGTAAAACCTTTATGTTGCCCGACGACATAATTGGAATAACGTTTTTCCCATTTATCATCATGCGGAAATCCTATTTTGACGAAATGCCCGAAGGTGTAAAGACGATTATGATAAATCACGAAAAGATTCATGTTGCCCAACAAAAAGAGATGCTGGTTGTATTTTTCTATCTATGGTATTTTATTGAATGGGCCATCCGGCTGTTGATTAGGCAGCCCCATGCTTACCGTAATATATCGTTCGAAGCCGAATGTTATGCCCACCAGAAAAATCCTGAATACCTAAAGACCCGTAAACGTTGGGCCTTTATGGATTATCTGTAATACCTTACCCAGTCTATTTTCATTTCGACAGGAAGCTGTTTCGGATCTACTTCTCCAACCCACGTACCTCCTAATTGCATGTCAAGCAGCAAATAGAAAGGTTTCCCAAAGGGATACTGACCCTCTTTGTCGTTGTTCAGATTGGGATACGAAAATGTATGTATATCGTTTATGGAGAAGATCAGACTGTCCGGGGTGATCTCTACGGCATATGTGTTGTATCCGTTTGGATCGATTTTTCCGGTACTTCCGTTTTTAGGTTCTTTTATACCTAATACATACGTGTAGTTTGTATGAATGGTCTGGTATGCGATTTCATCGTGATTCAGTCGTTCCATAATATCTATCTCGCCACCAAAAGGCCATTTACCATCTTGTGGTAACATCCAAAAGGCAGGCCAGGCACCTTTTGCTCCTTGCAGTTTGGCGCGTATTTCTACTTTGCCATAGGTAAAGGTTACTTTATCTTTGGTATATAAACCTCCTGTCAGGTATGGAGCCGTATCGTTTGGTAGGGTGTAGTTGTTGATTCCCCTAAGAATCAGGTTACCATCGGATACCTTGTAGAGAGAATCGAAATCAGACATGTAATTGTTCCAGTCGGATGTACCTCGGGGGATCTTGCTCCAAGTTTTGGTGTCAAACCCATTGGTTTGATCAAAATTTTCTTCCCAAACTAATTTTAGTACGCGGGTTTCGTCATCTTTGTCGCAGGAAATTCCCGGAATTGCACACAGCAAAAGGAATAACCAAATTAAGTTCTTTTTCATGTTTTTGTGTTTTATAATGTTAGATCGTTGTTTCGGATTCATGGGGCAAACTCCGAATTGCGGTAAATATACAGTTTATTTTAGATTTATGGAATCTTGTAGGGGATAAATTGGGTTAGTAAGTTATTTGTGCTTATCTTTGATCAGTTATTATTAATCAAAACTTTAATAGAAATGTTTCAGGATTTAAAGAATTATGTAAATGAGTACCTCTATAATAAAGAGGTGTTGGGTGTTTCTTCTTCGCTGGAAGAGTTTAAACGTTTGCTGACTATGTCAATTATTAAGGAGTGTAATTCTGGAATTGAAGTATATGAGGGTTACTCTCCCAGGGAAATTACACTGATGTTATACTCACCTTTCGAGTCCGATTGTCCGGTTCAGTTAAATAAACTTTCGTCGGAAGAATATGCAATGATTCCAATTTTTAGGCAGGTTAAGCGACTTATGGAAGTTATTGAAGAAAAAAAAGAATTAAAACTCACTGCCAAAGGAAATTTACCGGTTAAAATTGTAAAAGAATTGTATTCTCTAGGTATATCTGATGATTTTATAGAAGCAGGTATATACAAATTGGCTAAAGAGCAAGATTCGAAGAGGGTTCGAATTGTGAGAATCCTGGCCCATTCAGCAGGCTTAATCAAGAAAAGGAAAGGGGTACTTTCTCTTACTGTTGAAGGAGTTCGCAACTTAAAAGACGATTCCTTGTTATTAAAGACCTTAATTGGAGCTTTCTGTAGAAAGATTGACTGGGAGATCTTAGATTTTATGAACATATATGGCGATATTATTCGAATTGAGGTTGCGTTTTCAATCGTTTTACTGGCTCGTTATGGAACGGAAAAGCGTATTGAACAATTTTATGCGGTGAAAAATTACAATGCTTTTCCTCTTTATTTTGAATCACCAGTTAGTGAAGATACATTATGTTGGGATTATAACAATTCTTATAGAGAACGAATAATAAAAGGTTTTATGAAACACTTTGGATTAATAGAATTTGAACCGAGAGAAAAGATGTGTGACTCTATTTATTTACAAAAAACAGCGATTTTTGATAAATTATTCCGAATCATTCCTCCAAAGCAGTAATTGAATTATATCCGAAAAGATACTTCCTTGCGAATAAACTGAGTTTTCGCAAAATGATCTGTCATCCATCATTTTTAGGCCCGGATCCCTTTATTGAAGCGGCTTTTGACGATGACAGATACCGTGTGACAGATCCCTAGCATCTGTTATCTGTCATCTCGGTTTAAATAGATATATGAACTGATTTCAATCCTATATGATTGGAAATCAGTTCATATATCTTTGAAAAACAGATCCTATATCTTTGAGCAACGATTCATATATCTTTGAAAAACAGATCCTATATCTTTGAGCAACGATTCATATATCTTTGAGAAACAATTCATATATCTTTGAACTGCAAAAGTCATAATAAACAACACAAAAAGTATATACATTTTGGACAAAAAGTACCTGCAAATGAGAATACAAGTACCGAAAAAACTTCCCTTAAGGGAAAAATATTTTTTACTTAAGGGAAGTTTTTTTTATACTTAAGGGAAAATTTTCGTAGAAGGGGTGTTGGTTTTTAGCTAATACAGTGTAACTTATAAAAAATTGAGTAGACACTTTTAGATTCCTTAAACTGAAAACATAGTCACCTGCCGGATTGGATTATTGGTTAAAACAAAAAACTCCTGCAATCATTGTGACTGCAGGAGTTTTTGTATCGTAATTATTCTAATTACTTGTTCATAGCTTGTTCGATGGCTACGGCAACAGCAACGGTAGCACCTACCATTGGGTTGTTACCCATACCAAGGAATCCCATCATTTCTACGTGAGCTGGAACTGATGAAGAACCAGCGAACTGAGCGTCGCCGTGCATACGACCCATAGTGTCTGTCATACCGTAAGAAGCAGGACCGGCAGCCATGTTGTCCGGGTGAAGTGTACGACCTGTACCACCACCAGAAGCAACAGAGAAATACTTATGTCCGTTTTCCATACATTCTTTCTTGTATGTACCTGCAACCGGGTGCTGGAAGCGGGTAGGGTTGGTTGAGTTACCTGTGATAGATACATCAACACCTTCTGCACGCATGATGGCAACACCTTCACGTACATCGTCTGCACCGTAGCATTTTACTTTTGCACGAAGACCTGTAGAATAAGGAGTTTCCTTAACTACGTTCAGGTCGCCTGTGTTATAGTCGAACTGAGTCTGTACATAGGTAAAACCATTGATACGAGAGATAATCATAGCTGCGTCTTTTCCTAAACCGTTCAGGATAACGCGCAATGGTTCTTTACGTACCTTATTTGCCATTTCGGCGATTTTGATTGCACCTTCGGCGGCTGCGAATGATTCGTGACCGGCAAGGAATGCAAAACATTTTGTTTCTTCGCGAAGCAAACGTGCACCCAGGTTACCGTGACCGATACCTACTTTGCGGTCGTCGGCAACAGAACCTTTGATGCAGAATGACTGCAGACCGATACCGATAGCTTCTGCTGCGTCGGCTGCATTTTTACAACCTTTCTTGATTGCGATTGCTGCACCTACAACGTAAGCCCATGCTGCATTTTCAAAACAGATTGGTTGTGTTTCCTTACACATGGTATAAGGATCGATACCGGCAGCATCGCAGATAGCTTTTGCTTCGTCGATGTCTTTGATATCGTATTGGTTTAATACCGCGTTGATGTTATCGATACGACGGTCATAACTTTCAAATAAAGCCATAATGATATTGTCTTTAAATTTTTTTACCTTGTTGTTGTTTAGCTATTTGTAAGCTACTTTTTAAAGTTTTTGCTTACAAAGAATAAGGATAGAAGAAGGTTGATAATAATCACGCCTCCACAGCACGCCAGATAAAATGCTTTCCAGGGTGGTAACACCATGTAGCAGATTACAGAAGCAATCACAATGATTACAATAAGCCCGATGAGGACACGCTGTATTATCTTCTTATTCATTACGAGGATCGATGTATTTTACAGCTTCTTTAAAACGACCGTAAGAGCCTTTCGCTTTTTCTAGCGCTTCATTGGCTTCAACACCTTTCTTCACCATTTCCATAAACTTGCCAAGGTGAACAAATTCGTAACCGATAACTTCGTCATTTGCATCAAGGGCCATGCGGGTGCAATAACCTTCTGCCATTTCAAGGTAACGGGTTCCTTTCGCCAAAGTTCCGTACATAGTACCAACCTGGCTACGCAGACCTTTACCTAAGTCTTCAAGACCTGCTCCGATAGGAAGACCGTCTTCAGAGAAAGCCGACTGTGTACGACCGTAAACGATCTGCAGGAACAATTCGCGCATGGCGGTATTGATCGCATCGCAAACTAAGTCTGTGTTCAGGGCTTCAAGGATTGTCTTACCCGGAAGAATTTCAGATGCCATAGCAGCAGAGTGAGTCATACCCGAACAACCGATCGTTTCGATCAGGGCTTCCTGGATGATTCCTTCTTTTACATTCAGCGTAAGCTTACAGCTACCCTGTTGAGGTGCACACCAGCCAACACCGTGTGTTAAACCTGAAATGTCACTGATTTCTTTGGATCTAACCCATTTTCCTTCTTCAGGAATTGGAGCAGACGGATGGTTAGCTCCCTTTTTTACAACACACATGTGTTGTACTTCATGTGAATAAATCATAATCGCTAATTTATTATAATATAAGATAATTATAAATACCTTACGTAAGTGTTTTTAAGTTAGACGTTGCAAAAGTAGTTGTTTTTTCGACATCATGCAATAAAAAAGGGAGGCTGCCCTCCCTTTTTTTAATTACTTTATCAGCTCTGCCAATTTAGTGTTAAGTTCTTCGCCATGCAAGTTCTTTGCGAGTATAGTTCCGTCTTTATCAACCAATACGGTATGAGGAATGCTGTTTACGCCATAAAGGGCGGCTCCTTCTGATTCCCAGAATTTAAGATCGGATAATTGCTTCCATTCCATATGCATGTTTTTTACTCCTTCCACCCAGGCGTCTTTATCTTTATCCAATGAAACACCTACAATTTCGAAGCCTTTTTTGTTATACTTTTTGTAAAGTTCAACCAATGCAGGCATCTCTTTGCGGCAGGGAGGGCACCACGATGCCCAGAAGTCGATCAACACGATTTTACCCTGACCAACATACTCGGACAGCTTGTGCATGTTGCCTTCCATATCGGCCATCTCGAAGTCGGTGAACTTCTGGCCTACGGCAACCTTGCCTAATACCTCAAGTCTGGCAATTACGCGGTCGATACCCGGTACGGCCTTAAAGGTGGAATCGGCTTTAGCTATAATTTCCTGTTGTACGGCTTCGTCCAGATAAGAGCTGAACGAACGGAATACGTATGCTCCGGATAGCTTGGTTGGGTTCTCACTGGCATATTTTCCAGCAAAATCAAGTCGGCGATTGAAAAGGGCTTCCGATTTCTTTTCTACTTCAGCTTTGGCTTCAGCAGTAAGGCTGTCGAAGTTACCGATGCTGCTGGCGAAAGCAACCTCTTCAGCATTTATTTTTTCCATTTCAGTTGTAAATGCCTGAATGGCTTCGTTTTCAATAGTTCCGGCAACCACAGATACGGTGTCGAGAGTAACAAGAATAGGAGCATTCTCAAGAACAATGGTTGCAGAATAAGGACGGTTTTGTCCCGGTCCGGTCTGACGTGGAGAGATGTTTTCCATATCGGCCTGACTGAAACGGATCACACGAAGGGCAGGAGAGGCCTGATCACCTTTAAAAAGAAATGCACCCTCCTGAACAAGAGCACTATCCAATGGTGCGGCATCACGTACTCCAAACTCATACATATACACATACTTTCCGTTAAAGTCGGCGCCGGCTACCTTACCGGTAAGCTGATAAGAGGGTTTGGTACTGCAGCTGATCAGTGCTATTGCAGAAGCTGCCAGGAAAAGGAATTTTTTCATATACTGTGTTTTTTAATAAATAAAGCGAATCCATATACATAAGATGCGAAGATAATGGATTTGCCGGTTACTTCCCTTTGTTTTACCTTAAAAAGATTTAAGAACTGAATAATTGTGCAGTATGGATTGGCATGTGCTTTCGTATTTCAATAAATAATGCGATATTTGCATCGTATTACTACTTAGGCAGTGTAAAATGAAAACTACTGCCTTATGAGCGACTCAAATGATAAGTTTCTATATAAATCAGATTAAGAAATGACAAAAAGTGCATTACAAATTGCAAGAGCAGCTTACCAGCCAAAGGTGCCTGCTGCTTTGAAAGGTGCTGTTAAGGCCGTAGAAGGTGCTTACACACAATCAGTTGCCGATCAGGATGAGGTGAAGAAATTATTCCCCAATACCTATGGTATGCCTGTGGTTACTTTCGAAAAGACAAGTAGTCCAAAAGCGATGCCTGCCATCAACGCAGGTGTAATTCTTTCTGGTGGTCAGGCTCCGGGCGGACACAACGTAATAGCTGGTATCTTCGACGGATTGAAGTCGTTGAACAAGGATTCACGTTTGTTCGGTTTCATTTTGGGTCCCGGTGGATTGGTTGACCACAATTACATGGAACTTACTGCCGATATCATTGACGAATACCGTAACACCGGTGGTTTTGATATGATCGGTTCTGGTCGTACCAAACTGGAAGCAAAAGAGCAGTTTGATAAAGGTCTTGAAATTCTGAAGGAGCTTGACATCAAAGCGCTGGTAATTATTGGTGGCGACGATTCAAATACAAATGCTTGTGTATTGGCCGAATATTATAAGGCTATCGGTGCAGGTGTACAGGTAATCGGTTGTCCTAAAACGATCGACGGCGACCTTAAGAACGAGCAGATCGAGACCTCTTTTGGTTTTGATACAGCTTGTAAAGTATATTCTGAGGTAATCGGTAATATTCAACGCGACTGTAATTCAGCACGTAAATACTGGCACTTCATTAAATTGATGGGTCGTTCGGCTTCACACATTGCTCTTGAATGTGCTTTGCAGACACAGCCTAACGTATGTATCGTTTCTGAAGAGGTTGAGGCAAAGAATATGTCATTGGACGATGTTATCACACAGGTTGCCGAAGTGGTTGCCAAACGTGCTGCCAACGGAGACAACTTCGGTACAGTGCTTATTCCTGAAGGTTTGGTGGAATTCATTCCTGCCATGAAACGCCTGATTGCCGAACTGAGTGACTTCCTTGCTCACCACGAAGATGAGTTCAAATTGATCAAACGTTCTGAACAACGTAACTATATCATCAGCAAGCTGACAAAAGAAAATTCTGAAATCTATGCAAGTCTGCCCGAAGGTGTTGCCCGTCAGCTTACATTGGATCGCGACCCGCACGGAAACGTACAGGTTTCATTGATCGAAACAGAAAAATTGCTGGCCGAAATGGTTGGTACACGTCTTGCTGAATGGAAGAAAGAAGGTAAATATGTTGGTAAGTTTGCTGCACAGGTACACTTCTTCGGTTACGAAGGCCGTTGTGCTGCTCCTTCTAACTACGATGCCGACTACTGCTATTCTTTGGGTTATACAGCTTCTTGCCTGATCGCTTCGGGTAAGACTGGTTACATGTCGTCTGTACGTAACACAACTGCTCCGGCCGACCAATGGATTGCCGGTGGTGTGCCCATCACAATGATGATGAACATGGAAAAACGTCACGGAGAAATGAAGCCTGTTATCCAGAAGGCTCTTGTAAAACTTGACGGTGCTCCTTTCAAGACTTTTGCTGCAAAACGCGAAGGTTGGGCGCTTACAACCGACTATGTATATCCGGGTCCTATCCAGTACTTTGGTCCAACTGAAGTATGCGACGAGCCTACAAAAACATTGCAATTGGAATTGGCAAAGTAATTTGTATACGGTGCAAATAAAATAGAAAGGGCTTCCTGTAAAGGAGGCCCTT